>NZ_CATQFV010000082.1:0-1239 GCF_958267435.1 Neisseria benedictiae | reverse complement strand
TTCATTTTCCCGGCGAGATCGGAAATGGCAGCGGTACTTTGGCCGCCGATATGCTTAAGTTCAGTAACCTTACGCCACCGAAACCCTTGCTAGCTAAGGGTTAAACAGCTCACTTGAAATCTACTTAAGTCTAATCTAAACTATCCAATATGGATAGATTTTTAAACATAGGGAAAGCAGTGAAATTATTGTAGCTGAAAGCACAATCACTCGCTGGTGGTCTCAAACACGTGCCGACTACCTCGCCGAAAACACTATCAGCCGCGATAAACCGTGGGAAAAGCTCGGTATCATGCGCCGCACTTGGTATTATCGCGGGAAACCGATGCCGTCTGAAACGTAACAGGAGAAAAATAATGAGCCGTTACCTGATTACCTTTGACATGGATACCAACTGTCTGAAAAACAATTACCACGGAAATAGTTATAACAATGCCTATGCGGATATTAAACACATCTTGGCTAGACATGGATTTGAAAAGATTCAGCGCAGTGTTTATCTAGGCCGTGAAGGCATCAGTGAAGCACACGGAACAATAGCCATTCAGGAACTGACCGCTCGGTTTGATTGGTTTTACTCCTGTATTTCAAACATTAAGTTTTACCGCATTGAAGGCGATTTGAACGCACAATTTATCGCTGATGGTGTGTATCAAGCCAAACAGGCTTTCCTTCAACGTGTTGAACAACTTCGTATATCCCTAACAGAAGCTGGATTGTCTGATGAGCAAATCAATCAGGTTCTGGAAAAACAGAAATTTGAATTGGAAAGTCCTAACCTGAAATTAAATTAACCTCCTTTGCTCTCCAACATCCGCCGCAGTTCTGTCAGTTTTTGGCGCGCTGCGGCGTTCTCTGTGCGTTTTAGGGCTTCGGGTAGGGAGTGAGTTCGATTTGAGCAAGCATCATTTTATCTCCTGTTGTACGGTTTCAGACGGCATTGGTTTGCCACGTTTGTATCACGTGGCGCGGGAAATGCCGAGACTCTCCCACGATTTATCGCGGCTGCAATTTTTCAGTCATCATAAGCTCCTAAAATAAGTTTGCTTTTTTTGTACTAATTACTGCTTGGATAGTTTAGATTAGACTCAAGTAGATTTCGAGTGAGCTGTTTCACACCCTGCCAGTTAATGGTTTACGTAACTTAAGGGTACTGGATTTACGCACTAAGGTTACTGAACTTAAGCATATCGGCGGCCAAAGTACCGCTGCCATTTCCGATCTCGCCGGGAAAATGAA
>NZ_CATQFV010000081.1:0-989 GCF_958267435.1 Neisseria benedictiae | reverse complement strand
TCGTAAACGTAATGAAGGACGCCGCTTCTTTGGTCGGCGCTTTGGATCAGGTTGCCGGCTTTGTCGTAGGCGTAGCGGCGGTTGACGGCGCCGCCGGCCGGCGGGTTTTGTTTGCTGTGATGCGTTTGTGTGCCGCTGCGGACGGTACGCTGGCTTTTCAGACGACCCATGGGGTCGTAGTCGTACAGGCTGCTGATGCCGCCCTGCGTCCTTTGGATTTCGCGGTGCAGTTTGTCGCGCTCGATGTCGGTGATGACTTCGCCGTCTAGGCTGATTTGGTGCAGGTGTCCGCTGCCGTAGTACAGGTAATCGATATGGCGGCCGTCGGGCAGGATGGTGCGGATGCGGTTGCCCAACGGGTCGTATCGGTAGCCTACGGTGGCGCTTTGGCCGTTGTGGACGGTGGTTTCGCCGATGAGGCGGCCGAGTTCGTCGTAGGCGAGTTCGACGCTGCTGTGTCGGTTGCGGGCTTTGGTCAGGTTGCCGGTAATGGGGTCGTAGTCGAAACGGGTGCGGCTGATGCCTTCGTCTTTGCTTTGTCCGTTGCGGCCGGAGACTTTGCGGCTTTGTTTTTCGATCAGTTGGCCGAGGTTGTTGCGTTTGAACCGGTGGATGTGCCACGTCTCGGGTCGGTCTTTCAGACGGCCTTGGCTAGTGCTTTGGCCGTATTCGGTCTGTTGGACCAGTTGTCCGGCGGCATCGTAGCCGTAGGCGGTGATTTTGCCGTCCCAGCCGGTTTCTTGGATCAGGTTGTCGGTTCGGTCGTAATCGAGACGGTAGGTTTCGCCGTTTTCGTTGGTGAGGACGGTCAGACGGCGGGCTTTGTCGTAGGCGTAGGCGAAGGTATGGCCCAGTGCGTTGGTGCGTTTGAGCGGCAGTCCGTCCACTGCGAGTTCGTAGGCGGTTTTGGCACCGAGTCCGTCGATATGGGCGGTCAGCCGGTTGAGGCGGTCGTATTCGAAGGTTTCGTGACTGCCGTCGGGGTAGTC
>NZ_CATQFV010000080.1:0-3905 GCF_958267435.1 Neisseria benedictiae | reverse complement strand
CCGCAAGGCAGGGACGCGGGGCAGCTTTTGGATGAGGCGGAAAACAAAGTATTCCAAATTGCAGAAAGCACGACTAAATCCAAGCAGGGATTTCTCGAGATGCCTGCGCTTTTGAAAGAAGTGGTCGAGCGCATCGACATGCTTTATTCACGCGATAACCCGGATGAAGTTACCGGCGTGTCAACAGGCTTTATCGATCTCGATAAAAAAACCTCGGGCCTGCAGCCGGGAGATTTGATTATCGTCGCCGGTCGTCCTTCTATGGGTAAAACCGCCTTTTCCATCAATATTGCCGAACATGTCGCCATCGAAGGCAAGCTGCCGGTTGCCGTTTTCTCGATGGAGATGGGCGGTGCGCAGTTGGTTATGCGTATGCTCGGTTCCGTCGGACGGCTTGATCAGAGTATTTTAAAAACAGGCAGGCTGGCGGACGAACATTGGGGGCGGTTGAACGAGGCCGTCGTCAAGCTTTCCGATGCACCTATGTATATCGATGAGACACCGGGCTTGACTGCGCTCGAACTGCGCGCCCGTGCCCGCCGTCTTGCACGTCAGTTCAACGGAAAATTGGGATTGATCGTCATCGACTACCTGCAACTGATGTCGGGTTCGGGGCGTTCGGACAACCGTGCTTCGGAGCTGGGAGAAATTTCACGTTCGCTTAAAGCGTTGGCGAAAGAATTGCAGGTTCCTATCATCGCTTTGTCTCAGTTGAGCAGGACGGTCGAATCGCGTACTGACAAACGCCCGATGATGTCCGACCTCCGCGAATCCGGTGCTATCGAGCAAGATGCCGACCTGATTATGTTTATGTACCGTGACGAATATTATAATCAGGAATCAAAGATGAAAGGTTTCGCAGAATGTATTATCGGCAAACACCGTAACGGCCCGGTCGGAAAAGTTTTCCTGACATGGATGGGGCAGTTTACCAAATTCGACAATGCTGCCTATATTCCCGATACTGAAGAGATGGGGGATTGAATGCCCGGATGAAAATTTATGGCTGTGTTTTAGTAATCTATTGATTTCAATTATTTGCAAGAGAAAAGACAAATTATTTTCCGGTTAGGAATAAACCTATCCTGTTGAATACCTTAAAGCCAAACACGCCTATCAACATCATATTAAAACACAGCCAATAATTAAAAGTATCGAATTTTCTAACCCTGCTTGCTCGGAAAGCAAAATTGCTACAATCTTGGTTAAATTAGCTACAAAGATCATTTGTAGAGCAAAAAGCAAGCAGTCCGCAGCTTCTTTTTGAAGGTGCGGACTGTATTGATTTTGACTCGGTTAAAGCTGCATTTTAGGTTAGCAAACTATTTTTTTTCTATCCTTTCCAATAAATCCTGAGGAGCAACATACTCTAAAGCATTTCCTGATTTGAACGGTACTAGGAATCTATATTCTCCCAGTTTGCTCAAATCGCTACGGGCAGTATTCAGGGAGATGCCGTATTGGTTGGCAATTTCTAGTGCAGTAAAGATTTTTCCGCTTTCTTCCACTGCTTTTTGCAGGATACCAATTTGCCGTTGGTTCAACTTTCCTATCTTTTCAGTATATTGGGCAATCGCTGCTTTGAATTCCTGTTGGTGTTTTTGTTTGTCGGAAATGTAGTGCTCCAAATCAGCAACCGCCCGCTTGATGATGCCGCATTGGTAATAGATGAAATAGGTTAAATCCAAATCGTCGGTTTCCACATACAGATAGGATTTGGCATATTGGGCAGGGGCTTTTTTCAGCAGGCGGCTGATGGATATGTATTCAAACAGCCAGTAGCCGTTTTTGAGCATAAACCAATAGAACAAAGCCCGCGCCGTCCGCCCGTTGCCATCGCCGAACGGATGGATGTAGCCAATCAGGAAATGCAGGATGATGGCTTGGACAACCGGATGGATAAACGGATTTTCCACGCCGTCATAAGTGTTGTTGGCAAACGTGCATACCGCTTCCATCAGCGTATGAACCTGCCCCTGCGGCGGTGGTTGGTACAGGCTGTTGCCGTCGTTATCGGCGATAAAGATTTCGTCGTCCCGCCTGAATTGCCCGGGTTCTGCCCCGTTTTCAATGGCGTTGTCGGTGGCAATGCGGTGCAAATCCAAAATCATTTCAACGCTTAACGGCGTATTTTTCAATTCTACCGCTTTTTTCATCAGATGATAGTTGTTCACTATCATGATTTCGTCTTTGGTTTTGGGTTTGCGCTGCGATTTGAGCATGTCCTTGGCCACTTTGCGCGTGGTGGCCGCACCTTCCAGTTGGGCGGATGTAATCGCTTCTTCCATAATCAGCGATTTGAGCAGGAACCGGTTTTGCTCGTTTCTGCCGAAACCGCCCAAGCTGGACGTGCCGATAGTGCTGCCGCAGCTTTTGTCAATCAAATGAAGCCGTGCCTGTAAAGAATCGGGAATGCAGAATCTGAATTGGTGGTTAAACGGAAAATCAATCGGTTTTTGGATTTTCTTACGGCTTTCCTTGACGGCGCGCCACTTCATCCGCGTGTCTTCCGTGTGAATCCGGCGAAATTTGTCCCAATGCAGATAGGTTCCGTTTTCATCGGTCACGGAGAATTCGGAATAATCTTTGATTTCAGCAAGAAAATCGGGAATGTCTATATCAGGATTGTTTGAGGAAGAATTCAGCAGCTTGGCAATTTGTGTCATTCTTTCAGTGAGATGCTGCATATATTCCTGTTGCAACAGGGTAAATTCCGGAGGTCTGGAAATTTTCATGATAAATACCAAAATCGCGCAATTTTTTATAATTGAGTTATTTTAGTCAAATTTTCTAGAAATAGAAAGTATTAAAATACGAATCTTAAAGAAACCATAGTCTTCATAAATATGGAAAAATTGTGTCTACTATATTAAAAAAGGCTGTGTTTTAATATAGTGTTGATAGGCGTACTTGGCTTTAAGGTATTCAACAGGATAGGTTTATTCCTAACCGGAAAATAATTTGTCTTTTCCCTTGCAAATAATTGAAATCGATAGATTACTAAAACACAGCCTAATGTAAAAACCAATTGGTACAAATGGCGAAGATACCATTTGGCTCAAACGTACCGAGCGGCTACGCATGGAATGGTAAAATACCTACCGCAAATTGAAAGCTGCAAGACGACAGCTCTACTATACGTTCGCCAACAGAATTGCCGAACAAAGCCGGATAATCTGTATCAAAAAACTGAATCTGCTCAACCTACAGTGCATACAGATTAAAGTCAACAAACTCCACCAGAAGATAGTTGCCCCATCCCTACTGTTGCATACGCTGAAAGAAGGTGCAGCTAAAAATGGAGTTCATATCGAAGAGATTAAAGCCAATGCCACCAGCCAATCATGTTACTCTTGTGGCCGCTTGAACAAACGGATAGGTGTTGCTGCCACAAGAACCAATATGATTTGTGAGAGTTTCGGTCGGCATTACGACTCTGATGAAAATGCCTCGTCCAATATTCGAAAATAGGGAGCTGAAAAGCTGGAAACATAGAGTAGCAGTTGACCGCAAAAACATAAACGCTTACGGAATAAAAAGATGTAGTGATCGCGTCCCTGCATTCTTTTTATGTTTTGATGCTTTAGCAGTTATACAGTTTAGCAGCTGTACATTTTGGCATTTTAAACTTTTTATATAAGAATCATCATTTTTAAATACTGCAAATATTTTGTACAAATTATATTCAGTATGCCTTTTTGATTCCTCATCATTAATATCTCGTTTATATTAATATTGCAAATAATTTAAACAAATTTTAGGAAAGGAAACCAATTGCGGTAACATCTAAAATTCAAAAAACTGCTTCTTTCTTTTTTACCTTCTTGCTGGTTTTATTCTTAACGTCTTAAGACACACTGTGTTTACAGTTTCTTATTTGTTATAATTTTGTTGCAATGTCATTC
>NZ_CATQFV010000079.1:0-5896 GCF_958267435.1 Neisseria benedictiae | reverse complement strand
AACGCTCTTTAACAAAACAGATTACCGATAAGTGTGAGTGCCTTGAGCCTCACACTGTTTGAAAGACAGACAAGATAATGTTTTGAACATTGTCCTGTCGGTTTCTTTGAAGCAGACCAGAAGTTAAAAAGTTAGAGATTGAACATAAGAGTTTGATCCTGGCTCAGATTGAACGCTGGCGGCATGCTTTACACATGCAAGTCGGACGGCAGCACAGAGAAGCTTGCTTCTTGGGTGGCGAGTGGCGAACGGGTGAGTAACATATCGGAACGTACCGAGTAGTGGGGGATAACTGATCGAAAGATTAGCTAATACCGCATACGTCTTGAGAGGGAAAGCAGGGGACCTTCGGGCCTTGCGCTATTCGAGCGGCCGATATCTGATTAGCTGGTTGGTGGGGTAAAGGCCTACCAAGGCGACGATCAGTAGCGGGTCTGAGAGGATGATCCGCCACACTGGGACTGAGACACGGCCCAGACTCCTACGGGAGGCAGCAGTGGGGAATTTTGGACAATGGGCGCAAGCCTGATCCAGCCATGCCGCGTGTCTGAAGAAGGCCTTCGGGTTGTAAAGGACTTTTGTCAGGGAAGAAAAGGCTGTTGCTAACATCAGCGGCTGATGACGGTACCTGAAGAATAAGCACCGGCTAACTACGTGCCAGCAGCCGCGGTAATACGTAGGGTGCGAGCGTTAATCGGAATTACTGGGCGTAAAGCGGGCGCAGACGGTTACTTAAGCAGGATGTGAAATCCCCGGGCTCAACCCGGGAACTGCGTTCTGAACTGGGTGACTCGAGTGTGTCAGAGGGAGGTAGAATTCCACGTGTAGCAGTGAAATGCGTAGAGATGTGGAGGAATACCGATGGCGAAGGCAGCCTCCTGGGATAACACTGACGTTCATGCCCGAAAGCGTGGGTAGCAAACAGGATTAGATACCCTGGTAGTCCACGCCCTAAACGATGTCAATTAGCTGTTGGGCAACCTGATTGCTTGGTAGCGTAGCTAACGCGTGAAATTGACCGCCTGGGGAGTACGGTCGCAAGATTAAAACTCAAAGGAATTGACGGGGACCCGCACAAGCGGTGGATGATGTGGATTAATTCGATGCAACGCGAAGAACCTTACCTGGTCTTGACATGTACGGAATCCTCCAGAGACGGAGGAGTGCCTTCGGGAGCCGTAACACAGGTGCTGCATGGCTGTCGTCAGCTCGTGTCGTGAGATGTTGGGTTAAGTCCCGCAACGAGCGCAACCCTTGTCATTAGTTGCCACCATTCAGTTGGGCACTCTAATGAGACTGCCGGTGACAAGCCGGAGGAAGGTGGGGATGACGTCAAGTCCTCATGGCCCTTATGACCAGGGCTTCACACGTCATACAATGGTCGGTACAGAGGGTAGCCAAGCCGCGAGGTGGAGCCAATCTCACAAAACCGATCGTAGTCCGGATTGCACTCTGCAACTCGAGTGCATGAAGTCGGAATCGCTAGTAATCGCAGGTCAGCATACTGCGGTGAATACGTTCCCGGGTCTTGTACACACCGCCCGTCACACCATGGGAGTGGGGGATACCAGAAGTAGGTAGGATAACCGCAAGGGGTCCGCTTACCACGGTATGCTTCATGACTGGGGTGAAGTCGTAACAAGGTAGCCGTAGGGGAACCTGCGGCTGGATCACCTCCTTTCTAGAGAAAGAAGAGGCTTTAGGCATTCACACTTATCGGTAAACTGAAAAGATGCGGAAGAAGCTTGAGTGAAGGCAAGGTTCGCTTAAGAAGAGAATCCGGGTTTGTAGCTCAGCTGGTTAGAGCACACGCTTGATAAGCGTGGGGTCGGAGGTTCAAGTCCTCCCAGACCCACCAAGAACGGGGGCATAGCTCAGTTGGTAGAGCACCTGCTTTGCAAGCAGGGGGTCATCGGTTCGATCCCGTTTGCCTCCACCAAAACTTTGCAAATCAAAGTAATCCTGTTGCTTTTATTTTATTTGTACTTTTATATTTTATAGCAACTTATTTTGATTTGCGGAGTAGAATAACGACGCATCGATCTTTAACAAATTGGAAAGCCGAAATCAACAAACAAATAAAAGTTGGTTTGCCGAATCGAAACCGGTTGCAACCGGTGTTGATTCCAAATGTCAAAACATGGAAAAGCAAACCGAAACAGTATTTGGGTGATGATTGTATCGACTTAATCCTGAAACACAAAAGGCAGGATTAAGACACAACAAAGCAGTAAGCTTTATCAAAGTAGGAATTTCAAGTTTACTTCCCTAGTCAACGGGTAGGTAAACAAAGTCAAAGAAGTTCTTGAAATGATAGAGTCAAGTGAATAAGTGCATCAGGTGGATGCCTTGGCGATGATAGGCGACGAAGGACGTGTAAGCCTGCGAAAAGCGCGGGGGAGCTGGCAATAAAGCTATGATCCCGCGATGTCCGAATGGGGAAACCCACTGCATTCTATGCAGTATCCTAAGTTGAATACATAGACTTAGAGAAGCGAACCCGGAGAACTGAACCATCTAAATACCCGGAGGAAAAGAAATCAACCGAGATTCCGCAAGTAGTGGCGAGCGAACGCGGAGGAGCCTGTACGTGATAACTGTTGAGATAGAAGAACAAGCTGGGAAGCTTGACCATAGTGGGTGATAGTCCCGTATTCGAAATCTCAATAGTGGTACTAAGCGTACGAAAAGTAGGGCGGGACACGTGAAATCCTGTCTGAATATGGGGGGACCATCCTCCAAGGCTAAATACTCATCATCGACCGATAGTGAACCAGTACCGTGAGGGAAAGGCGAAAAGAACCCCGGGAGGGGAGTGAAATAGAACCTGAAACCTGATGCATACAAACAGTGGGAGCACCCTAGTGGTGTGACTGCGTACCTTTTGTATAATGGGTCAACGACTTACATTCAGTAGCGAGCTTAACCGAATAGGGGAGGCGTAGGGAAACCGAGTCTTAATAGGGCGAACAGTTGCTGGGTGTAGACCCGAAACCGAGTGATCTATCCATGGCCAGGTTGAAGGTGCCGTAACAGGTACTGGAGGACCGAACCCACGCATGTTGCAAAATGCGGGGATGAGCTGTGGATAGGGGTGAAAGGCTAAACAAACTCGGAGATAGCTGGTTCTCCCCGAAAACTATTTAGGTAGTGCCTCGAGCAAGACACTGATGGGGGTAAAGCACTGTTATGGCTAGGGGGTTATTGCAACTTACCAACCCATGGCAAACTCAGAATACCATCAAGTGGTTCCTCGGGAGACAGACAGCGGGTGCTAACGTCCGTTGTCAAGAGGGAAACAACCCAGACCGCCAGCTAAGGTCCCAAATGATAGATTAAGTGGTAAACGAAGTGGGAAGGCATAGACAGCCAGGATGTTGGCTTAGAAGCAGCCATCATTTAAAGAAAGCGTAATAGCTCACTGGTCGAGTCGTCCTGCGCGGAAGATGTAACGGGGCTCAAATCTATAACCGAAGCTGCGGATGCCGGTTTACCGGCATGGTAGGGGAGCGTTCTGTAGGCCGATGAAGGTGCATTGTAAAGTGTGCTGGAGGTATCAGAAGTGCGAATGTTGACATGAGTAGCGATAAAGCGGGTGAAAAGCCCGCTCGCCGAAAGCCCAAGGTTTCCTACGCAACGTTCATCGGCGTAGGGTGAGTCGGCCCCTAAGGCGAGGCAGAAATGCGTAGTCGATGGGAAACAGGTTAATATTCCTGTACTTGATTCAAATGCGATGTGGGGACGGAGAAGGTTAGGTTAGCAAGCTGTTGGAATAGCTTGTTTAAGCCGGTAGGTGGAAGACTTAGGCAAATCCGGGTCTTCTTAACACCGAGAAGTGACGACGAGTGTCTACGGACACGAAGTAACCGATACCACGCTTCCAGGAAAAGCCACTAAGCTTCAGTTTGAATCGAACCGTACCGCAAACCGACACAGGTGGGCAGGATGAGAATTCTAAGGCGCTTGAGAGAACTCGGGAGAAGGAACTCGGCAAATTGATACCGTAACTTCGGGAGAAGGTATGCCCTCTAAGGTTAAGGACTTGCTCCGTAAGCCCTGGAGGGTCGCAGAGAATAGGTGGCTGCGACTGTTTATTAAAAACACAGCACTCTGCTAACACGAAAGTGGACGTATAGGGTGTGACGCCTGCCCGGTGCTGGAAGGTTAATTGAAGATGTGAGAGCATCGGATCGAAGCCCCAGTAAACGGCGGCCGTAACTATAACGGTCCTAAGGTAGCGAAATTCCTTGTCGGGTAAGTTCCGACCCGCACGAATGGCGTAACGATGGCCACACTGTCTCCTCCCGAGACTCAGCGAAGTTGAAGTGGTTGTGAAGATGCAATCTACCCGCTGCTAGACGGAAAGACCCCGTGAACCTTTACTGTAGCTTTGCATTGGACTTTGAAGTCACTTGTGTAGGATAGGTGGGAGGCTTTGAAGCAGAGACGCCAGTCTCTGTGGAGCCGTCCTTGAAATACCACCCTGGTGTCTTTGAGGTTCTAACCCAGACCCGTAATCCGGGTCGGGGACCGTGCATGGTAGGCAGTTTGACTGGGGCGGTCTCCTCCCAAAGAGTAACGGAGGAGTTCGAAGGTTACCTAGGTCCGGTCGGAAATCGGACTGATAGTGCAATGGCAAAAGGTAGCTTAACTGCGAGACCGACAAGTCGAGCAGGTGCGAAAGCAGGACATAGTGATCCGGTGGTTCTGTATGGAAGGGCCATCGCTCAACGGATAAAAGGTACTCCGGGGATAACAGGCTGATTCCGCCCAAGAGTTCATATCGACGGCGGAGTTTGGCACCTCGATGTCGGCTCATCACATCCTGGGGCTGTAGTCGGTCCCAAGGGTATGGCTGTTCGCCATTTAAAGTGGTACGTGAGCTGGGTTTAAAACGTCGTGAGACAGTTTGGTCCCTATCTGCAGTGGGCGTTGGAAGTTTGACGGGGGCTGCTCCTAGTACGAGAGGACCGGAGTGGACGAACCTCTGGTGTACCGGTTGTAACGCCAGTTGCATAGCCGGGTAGCTAAGTTCGGAAGAGATAAGCGCTGAAAGCATCTAAGCGCGAAACTCGCCTGAAGATGAGACTTCCCTTGTGGTTTAACCACACTAAAGAGTCGTTCAAGACCAGGACGTTGATAGGTGGGGTGTGGAAGCGCGGTAACGCGTGAAGCTAACCCATACTAATTGCTCGTGAGGCTTGACTCTATCATTTGAAGAACTTTAAGAGATAAAAGCTTACTGACTGATTCAGTCATCACCGAATATATTAATTAAGGCTTTACCGATTTGTAACAGTTTAAGTTTGGCGGCCATAGCGAGTTGGTCCCACGCCTTCCCATCCCGAACAGGACCGTGAAACGACTCAGCGCCGATGATAGTGTGGTTCTTCCATGCGAAAGTAGGTCACTGCCAAACACCCTTTCAGAAAACCCCCGATTATTCGGGGGTTTTTGCCTTACCCGCAAAGCGGGTCGGGGAATGCGGGCTTTGGGCGGATGCGGGGCTTGAAGCGTCCGGGTATTCATTTTAAAATGACGCACCTTATCGTCCGCAGGATGCGGTTTATTGTTTGCAATCTTTAAAGGAAAAACCATGAAGAAAATGTTCGTGCTGTTCTGTATGCTGTTCTCCTGCGCCTTCTCCCTTGCGGCGGTAAACATCAATGCCGCTTCGCCGCAGGAGTTGGAGGCGCTGCCGGGAATAGGTCCGGCGAAGGCGAAAGCCATTGCGGAATACCGCGCGCAAAACGGCGCGTTCAAGTCTGTGGACGAGTTGACGAAGGTAAAAGGCATCGGTCCTGCGGTGCTGGCGAAGCTGAAGGACCAGGCTTCGGTCGGCGCGCCCGCACCCAAAGCCCCCGCCAAACCGGCAACGCCCGCAGCTAAAAAATAG
>NZ_CATQFV010000078.1:0-119210 GCF_958267435.1 Neisseria benedictiae | reverse complement strand
ACCGTTGCCGATTGGCATACTTACTTCGTCAAGGGCAGTCAGGCGGAAACGGAAGGGGTTTGGGTTCATAATGCGTGTCCGCCTAAAAGAACAGGAAGCTCCAAGAATGAAAAACATGGAGACGGCGGTCGAAGTCAAATATCAGCGGAATCAAGAATTGCTGAATTAAAAAATAAAATTATTCCCGGAATGCACAAAAATGAACGCTTAAAGATTGAGAAAACAATCAGAAATATTGCAAAAAATGCCAATCGAAAAGCAAAAGGAGAAGAGCATGGTCGACGCGGTCGTTAAAACTCCCGAATTTTTACCTTTTACTTCTGTAGGAATATTCCGTTTTGGTGCGGATATAACACAGTACAAAAACATACTGGAAACTTTTATGTATGAACCTCCTGATGAGTTTAGAACAGAATATTATGAATCTCCCGACTCAAATTTACTAATTGCCGTCAAGAAAAACAAAATTATTTCGATATTTTGTTATCAGGAGCTATATTTTATGGGCGTTAATATAATAGGTCTGAATTTTGAAGATTTTAAACAGCTTTTCCATCACCCTAAATCATACGGTGTTGATAAATATTATTTATCAAATGAATCTTATCCGACATATGTCTATGAGTTTGATGAAATAGGAGTACAAGCTTGGGAAGCAAAAGGGAAAATTGTTACTATCATTGCCGGGGGCAAAGACAATTATTCAACAGAACCTTACTACGATGAATAACATTAATGGCAGGCATAGGTTGGGTTGAAAACTCAACAACAAAAGGTCGTCTGAAACCGTAATCGATTTTTCAGACGACCTTTCTGTCAATCCAAACAGATTGTCGAATCTTAATCCAACCTGTGCTTGCTGTACGGAACAGGCACGGTGTTCATTCACAAGTTAAGTCATATATTGAATCAAAAGGCGGCATTGTTAAAACAGGTTTAGGAGATTAAACATGACATCATATGTTTCCATAAAAGGATGGATTGAATGCTCTGACGATGATATAAAAATCATCCAAGAAAATATCAATAATTTTTGGAATAATTGCCCCTTCAATATCGAAGAGAAAGAATCTGCAAAAATATATAAAAACGGGTGGGTTTTCCCGACAAATAGTTTTAATTGGAGCAGCTATATTTTTTTTGGTGCATGCGTAAAATCTTATTTCATTATTTATTTTGAAAAATGTATTAAAACAATAATGGAATTGGATATTGAAATATCAGGTTTTTTTGAATTAGATTATTATGAAGATAGTTATAAAGTAAATTGGAAAGTAAATAATGGCAATTTGATACAAACAACTGATTAAATGGACAAAAAATGATGGCTGATAAGAATCAAGTAGAAAAGATGATTTATTCTGAAAATAAACAGAGTGTTATTGACGGTATGCTCGGTATGACCTTCAGCTCGGAGGAGGATGAAATCCCTTGGATTTCCGAGAAATTGACGGAGTTGTCGAAGCATAAAGACTTGGATATTGCCAGATTGTCATTAACCTGTTTCGGACATCTTGCCAGGATGCATGAAAATATCGGCGATTGCGATAAAGTGATTGCTTTATTGCGCTCAAAACAAGGCAATCCGGATTTGCAAGGTTTTGCCGAGGATGCATTAGACGATATTTCCTTCTTTATATTTAAAAAGCGTCCGTAAGCACCGGCAAGGTCAAATCTGGCAAATGCCGTCTGAAGCGGTATTCGGCGTTCAGACGGCATTTTCTCCGATTGGCACAGGATGCCGGGGCTTGCCGGCTTGATTTTGCCGAAGTTGTTGGCACGCAATTTGGAGGGGGCGGCAACCTATGGAAAATAGATTTGAAAAAATCGTTAAGGATATTTTTAGTTTTACCCAATTTGTTTCCGAAGTAGAAAATAAAATTCCCAACCAATCCTCCCGTTATTACGATTGCTGGTGGGAATTGGAAGTCTTGAATGCTTCCGCATTGGAAGATTGGGAAATATCGGGAAAGCCTAAAAAATGGGAGAAATGGACAGAAAAATATCAGACCGAAGCGTTACAGTTAGTCAAGAATCTATTTGCCGAAGAAGTTCCTGAAAATAATATAGTTTGCGATATTTCTCATTTTTTACATTTTGCCGATTGGGCAGAAGCCGATATTCCCAATCAATCACGTTTATATGCCGAATATTGGTGGGAAATGGAAACGTTCAAAATATCGGTTTTAGAAGATTGGGAACGCTCGGGAAAACCGTTAGATTGGGAAAAATGGCAAAGGCAATATCAATCCGAAGCATTTGAATTAGTCAAAAATTTGAATCGAAGCAAACAAGAGTAACAAGCCGCAGCCTGCATAGGGGTTTTTAAAGTACGGCAGCAACCGTAGATTAGATTAAAAATCAAACAATCAAAGCTCGCCTGATATAATCGATATATCCTGTTAAACGAAAAATAAATATGTTTAAAAAATTCAAACCGGTATTGTTGTCATTTTTTGCACTTGTATTTGCCTTTTGGCTGGGGAAGGGTATTGCCTATGAGATTAATCCGCGTTGGTTTTTGAGCGATACGGCAACTGAAATACCTGAAAATCCGAATACTTTTGTGGCGAAACTTGCCCGCCTGTTCCGAAATGCCGACAGGGCGGTTGTCATCGTGAAGGAATCGATAAGGACGGAGGAAAATCTTGCCGAAACTGCGGATGACGGTCCGTTGCAGTCGGAGAAGGATTATCTCGCGCTCGCTATCCGGCTCAGTCGTTTGAAAGAAAAGGCGAAATGGTTTCACGTAACGGAGCAGGAACATGGGGAAGAGGTTTGGCTGGATTACTATATCGGCGAGGGCGGTTTGGTTGCGGTTTCGCTTTTGCAACGCTCGCCGGAAGCGTTTGTTAATGCCGAATATCTGTATCGGAACGATCGTCCGTTTTCTGTAAATGTGTACGGCGGAACGGTTCACGGGGAAAATTATGAAACGACAGGAGAATATCGGGTTATTTGGCAACCGGACGGTTCGGTATTTGATGCGGCGGGGCGCGGGAAAATCGGGGAAGATGTTTATGAGCATTGTCTCGGGTGTTATCAAATGGCTCAGGTATATTTGGCGAAATACCGAGATGTCGCGAATGATGAGCAGAAGGTTTGGGACTTCCGCGAAGAGAGCAACCGGATTGCGTCGGACTCGCGCGATTATGTGTTTTATCAGAATATGCAGGAATTGATGCCCCGGGGAATGAAGGCGAACAGTCTTGTGGTCGGCTATGATGCGGACGGTCTGCCGCAAAAAGTCTATTGGAGTTTCGACAATGGAAAAAAACGCCAGAGTTTCGAATATTATTTGAAAAACGGAAATCTTTTTATTGCACAATCTTCGACGGTAGCATTGAAAGCGGATGGCGTAACGGCGGATATACAGACCTATCATGCGCAACAGACGTGGTATTTGGATGGCGGGCGGATTATCCGCGAAGAGAAACAGGGAGACAGACTGCCTGATTTTCCTTTGAACTTGGAAAATTTGGAAAAAGAGGTGAGCCGTTATGCAGAGGCTGCGGCGAGACGTTCGGGCGACAAGCGCGACCTTTCTTACTGAACGCAAATGCCGTCTGAAACCGGTTTTCAGACGGCATTTTTTCAGACGGCATTGGAGAGTCAGACGCTTTTTGCAATGCCGTATATGCCGAATCCGATTCGCTACAAATTAAGAACCACAATCCAAAAAACGGAAATACACATTAAATAACTTAAATATTAATTTAAAAGGCAAGCCAACAGAGTTAAAATTTAAATTCCCTGCTAGATAAGGATGTTTTAATGAATTTAGAGACAGCAGAAAATATTCAATGCGAATTTGAGTATTTAGCATTAGATGGTTATTTTCCAATGCATTTTGCATCGCATGGTCAAGGAAACAAAGATTGGCAATTTGCAGTTGAATTCATATATAGATTATTAATATGTCAATTAGCAACTCTTGAACCTATCAACTTTGAAACGAAAAATGATATTTTAGACTTTTGCCATAATTTAGCAAAACAAAGTCCTTTTAATAATGATAATGAGGTGTGGTATCAGGGGGAAATTGTATTAACAAAAAAAGGGATAGATTTAATAAAGGAATATATTCCAGAGGCGTTTGAAGAGTGGAATGGAAAGAAATTTGAATTAAACATTCCTTTCATTAAAACATTAAAAAATATATTTGTTGATTATGAGGTAGCATGGGATGAGAATAATCCACTATTCCCCATTATATCTTTTAAATATTGAATAAGCGGCATATAGGACAAAAAAGGGGCTAGAAACCCCTGCAAGCCTTATCCTGAAAGACTTTAAGCGGAGTCGAAAGTTTTGAACACAAAAAATTCCCTTTTTGCTGCCCAATAAAACAAACAAATAAGTTGGCATATTGTGCGATATCGAAAGCTGTATCATATTTTCCCATCGGGTCTTCCCCGTTCTTTATATGAGCGGCAGGCATCCTCATAAAAGAAGGGATACCGATAAGGGAAAATACCTCGGCATAAAAAATATACTGATTAATCAATACAAATCCAACAAACAGTTCATCGTATTCTTTTCTGTTGGCGTATAAAAAATACTGATATATGCCTTCACTTTCATAGGGCGACGCTTTATGTGCCGTCCTGTGTGTTGAAACATCGGTTTTCCTTTTTCAAAACTCCGTAAAAAAAAGCGGCATCCGCCGCAAAACGCCCCGTTTTTCCAAACAAAGGGCAATAAAAATGCCGTCTGAAACCAAGTTCAGACGGCATCAAGCCATCAAATCAAACCCTGCCGCCTCATCATCCGATAAGCCTCATCCACATCATCGGTTTGCAGATAAATACCGACAACCCGCTTCAACTGCTCTTCATCATAATCATACGGCTGCATATCATCCCGAAACTCCACAGGACAATAACTGTCGATAGCCAAACTCAAAGACTGTTCGATATAGGGAACAGGCACACGCACGTCATCCGGCTTGCTACTGTTGGCAATCCAATCGTCCATAAACCGGTTGTAAAACGTTTCGGCATCCGTTTTCCCGTCGAAGAAATCTTGCGCCATCTTGGAAAAAACCGTTCTTTTCATTGCAGATAATCCGTATTCAAATAATGCTCGCGCTGTTTTCCACTTATCTTCATTGCCGTTACAAACCTATTGTCTTTATCAAAAACGACAGCGTCGCCTGCCCTGCTTTGTCCTGATTGTTGCCAACTGCTGTAACCATACCGTCCGAACCTGAACCGTCAGGTTTCAGACGGCATTTTTTCTGCCTGCTCCCACAATTTCCGTTTTTGTGCGGCGGTCAGTTTTTTGACGGCGATTTCCTGCCTGAGTGCCATGCCTTTATCCATGCCGCCTGCAACGATACGCATCGCCACCGGTTTGAATACGCGGGTATATTTCGCGCCTTTTCCGGAAGCGTGGGCGGCAAGCCGCTGTTGCGGATTCGGGCTGATGCCGCAATAGAACGCGCTGTTTTCACACAATATCAGGTAAACGCTCCAGTTTGACGCGTTCATCTGCCTGCATCCTGGGTTTTCTCCCCGTTCCAAGGCGCAACTTTCAGCAGCAGCAGCATACCCGGCAGGGCAAGTACGAAACACAGCCGGAAAAACGGCACATAACCGAGCCATTCGATCAGATAACCGGCAAAGGAATTGATGACCGTGCGCGGCACGGCGGACAGACTGGTAAACAGCGCAAGCTGCGTTGCCGTAAATGCGGGATTGGTCTCGCGCGCCATATACGATACAAACGCTGCCGTCCCCAAACCCACGCCGACTGCCTCTGCGCCGATAACTGCCGCCAGCATCAGCCTTTCGCCTGTGCCGACCGTGTCGAAATGTCCGAACCCTGCCAGCCATACAAACCCCAAAACCGTTATTGCCTGCACCGCGCCGAATAGCCACAAGGCTTTATTTACGCCGATTTTCAGCATCCACACGCCGCCCAAGATACCTGCCGCCACTGCCGGCCACAGTCCTGCATTTTTCGCAATCAAACCGATGTCGGTCTTGCTGAAACCCATATCCAGATAAAACGGCGTTGCCAACGCGGTTGCCATACTGTCGCCGAGTTTGTAAAGGAAGATAAACAGCAGCACGCATACCGCCGAAGCGATGCCCTTGCGCGTAAAAAATTCTTTAAACGGCTCTACCACGGTCTGCTTCAACGTTTTAGGAACGGAAGGCGGCAACACAGGTTCGCGCGCAAGAAACAGCGTCATCAGAAGACCGGGCAGCATAAATAATGAAGTGATAACAAATACTTCTGACCACGGCATCCTGTCTGCCAGCACCAAACTCAATGAACCGGGAATCAGGGCGGCAACCCGATAGGCGTTCACGTGAACCGAGTTGCCCAAACCCAATTCTTCGTCCGACAAAATCTCGCGCCTGAACGCATCCAATACAATATCCTGACTGGCGGCAAAAAACGCGACAAGCACCGACAAGCCGGCAATCAACGGCAGATGATTCTGGGGGTTTAAAAAGGCATAAGCCGCCAAAGCCACCAGCAACCCTGCCTGCGTCAACAGCATCCACCCGCGCCGCCGGCCCAAAATGGGAACCCTGACCGCGTCCATCAGCGGAGACCACAAAAATTTCCAAGTAAACGGCAGACCGATCAGCGCCATCAGCCCGATGATAATCAAATCCACCTGCTCGCTGCGCAACCATGCCGGAATCAGGTTAATCAGAAAGTACAGCGGCAGCCCCGAGGTAAACCCCGTAAAAATACAGACAAGCATATTGCGGGAAAAGATTTGCCCGATAAAACCTGATTTCGATACAGTCATGGTTCAAACAGCCAAGAAATAAAAGCCTATTGTAGCAAATATCGCCCAACCGCTGAAAAACACCGCCCCTGCTCCGCCGTTTTGCCGTTCCAATGCAAAATGCCGTCTGAAACTGTGTTCAGACGGCATTGCTTTTCTGAAAACCCGACGTGCTTACAGGCTGTAATACATTTCAAATTCCAGCGGATGCGGTGCCATGCGGATGCGGCGGACATCTTCCTCTTTAAAGGCGATGTAGCTGTCGATCCAGTCTTTGCTGAACACGTCGCCGCGCAGCAGGAATTCGTGGTCGGCTTTGAGGGCGGCGAGTGCTTCTTCCAAAGAGGCGCAGACGGTCGGGACGAGTGCGTCTTCTTCCGGCGGCAGGTCGTAGAGGTTTTTATCGGCTGGGTCACCCGGATGGATTTTGTTTTGAATACCGTCCAAACCCGCCATCAGCAGGGCGGCGAACGCCAAGTACGGGTTGGCGGTCGGGTCGGGGAAACGCGCTTCGATGCGGCGCGCCTTGCTGCTGTTCACGGACGGGATGCGGATGGAAGCGGAACGGTTTTTGGCGGAATATGCCAGTTTGGTCGGAGCTTCAAAGTGCGGCACGAGGCGTTTGTAGGAGTTGGTGGACGGATTGGTAATCGCGTTCAGGGCTTTGGCGTGTTTGATGATGCCGCCAATGTAGTAGAGCGCAGTGTCGCTCAAGCCGGCATAGCCGTCGCCTGCGAACAGGTTTTGACCGTCTTTCCAGATGGATTGGTGGACGTGCATACCGCTGCCGTTGTCGCCCATAATGGGTTTGGGCATGAAGGTGGCTGTTTTGCCGAAGTTATGGGCGACGTTTTGGATAACGTATTTCATATCTTGGGTTTGGTCGGCGCGTTTGACCAGCGTGCTGAACTTCGTGCCGATTTCCATTTGGCTGCCGGTACCGACTTCGCTGTGGTGCACTTCGACTTCGATGCCGAGTCCTTCCAAAATGTTCACCATCGCCGAACGCAAATCCTGACCGCAGTCAATCGGCGCAACGGGCGCGTAACCGCCTTTGACGGCAGGGCGGTGGCCGGTGTTTTGACCGTCCATATGCAGGCCGCTTGCCCACGCGCCGCTTTCGGAAGTGATTTCGTAACGGGTTTTGTGCATGTCGGTTTCAAACTCTACGCCGTCGAAGACGAAGAATTCGGGTTCGGGGCCGAAATAGGCGGTGTCGCCGATGCCGGAAGATTTCAAATAGGCTTCGGCTCGGCGTGCAATGGAGCGCGGGTCGCGGTCGTAACCCTGACCGTCGGCAGGGTCGATGACGTCGCAGGTAATAACGACGGTAACATCATCATAAAAAGGATCGACGAAGGCTGTGGACGCATCGGGACGCAGCTGCATATCGGAAGCCTGAATGCCTTTCCAGCCGCCGATGGACGAACCGTCAAACGCCTGACCGTTTTCAAACCACTCTTCGGGGTCTTCCAACACGATGCGCGCAGGCACGGTAAAGTGGTGCTGCTTGCCTTTGGTATCGGTAAAGCGCAAATCGACAAAGCGGGCTTCGCTTTCTTCAATCAATTTTACGACGTTTTTAATAGACATTTTTCAGCTCCTGGAAAAGGGAAATAGCAAAATATGCGGAACGCGGCGGCTTGACGCAAAGTCGGCACGATTCTACCACGTCCATGCCGTCTGAAACTCGCCCTGCGTCAAATTCCAAGCTGTAAAATATAGTTTCAGACGACAAGATTGTCAACAATATGGATAAAATTGCATATCATGTCCGGATTTCTCCCCAGCTTATACAGGGAAAAACCGTACCGCCTGACAACCGTTTCAGACGGCATCGTTTCCATCTGTACGCCGCCGTTATAAAATAGCCTTCCCGTCTTTTGGAACACGACCATGACCGCCCTCCCCCGTTACGCCGTTTTCGGCAACCCCGTTGCACACAGTAAATCTCCGCAGATTCATCGGCAATTTGCCCTTCAGGAAGGCGTTGACATCGAATACGGACGCATTTGCGCCGACATCGGCGGTTTCGCTCAGGCGGTTTCGACATTTTTTGAAACAGGCGGTTGCGGGGCAAACGTTACCGTACCGTTCAAACAAGAAGCTTTTGCGCTGGCGGACGAACATTCCGACCGCGCTTTGGCTGCCGGGGCGGTCAATACGCTGATTCTGTTGAAAAACGGCAAGCTGCGTGGCGACAACACCGACGGTATCGGTTTGGTCAACGACATCACGCAGGTCAAAAACATTGCCATTGAGGGCAAAACCATTTTGCTTTTGGGCGCGGGCGGCGCGGTGCGCGGCGTGATTCCGGTTTTGAAAGAACACCGCCCTGCCCGTATCGTCATTGCCAACCGTACCCACGCCAAAGCCGATGAATTGGCGCAGCTTTTCGGCATTGAAGCCGTCCCGATGGCGGATTTAAACGGCGGTTTTGATATCATCATCAACGGCACGTCCGGCGGCTTGAGCGGTCAGCTTCCTGCCGTCAGCCCTGAAATTTTCCGCAACTGCCGCCTTGCCTACGATATGGTTTACGGCGACGCGGCGCAGGCGTTTTTGAACTTTGCCCAAAGCAACGGCGCGGCCGAAGTTTCAGACGGCCTGGGCATGCTGGTCGGTCAGGCTGCCGCTTCCTACTCCCTCTGGCGCGGATTTACGCCCGATATCCGCCCTGTTATCGAATACATGAAAGCCCTGTAACCATGTTCCGCATCATCAAATGGCTGATTGCCCTGCCCATCGGCATCTTTATCTTTTTCAATGCCTATGTGTACGGCAACATCATCACCTACCGTGCCGTCGCGCCCAGCAAAACCGCCTTTATGTCGATGCGGATGAAGCAGTTTGAACAAGAAGGACGCAATATCGCCCTGGATTACCGTTGGGTTCCCTACGACCGCATTTCCACCAACCTGAAAAAAGCCCTGATTGCTTCCGAAGATGCCCATTTTGCCGGACACGGCGGCTTCGATTGGGGCGGCATTCAAAACGCTATCAGACGCAACCGGAACAGCGGCGAAGTGAAGGCGGGCGGATCGACCATCAGCCAGCAGCTTGCCAAAAACCTCTTCCTCAACGAAAGCCGCAGCTATCTGCGCAAAGGGGAAGAGGCAGCCATTACGGCGATGATGGAAGCTGTTACCGACAAAGACAGGATTTTCGAACTGTATCTGAATTCAATCGAGTGGCACTACGGGGTGTTTGGTGCGGAAGCCGCGTCCCGGTATTTTTATAAGATACCCGCCGCCAAACTGAGCAAACAGCAGGCGGCGAAACTGACGGCACGCGTCCCCGCCCCGCTCTACTACGCCGACCATCCGAAAAGCAAACGGCTGCGCAACAAAACCAATATCGTGCTCAAACGCATGGGTTCGGCAGAATTGCCTGAAGACGACACGGACTGAGTGCCGCCGCAATATAAAATGCCGTCTGAAATATCATTCAGACGGCATGTGCTTTCTGCCTTTACCCTACCCTCTTCTCCAAAACGCAACGGGGCGGTCATTATCGCTTTTGTCCTTCTACATAATGGTCAGACACAAAACGTGTCCGACACGGACAACTTCCCAAAAACGGCAGGCAAAAAAATAACCGCTCATCAGCGGTTTTTTGGTGGCCAGAGGCGGAATCGAACCGCCGACACACGGATTTTCAATCCGTTGCTCTACCAACTGAGCTATCTGGCCTTTGTCTGTCTCGTTAAGAGATGCGTATTAAACCAAACTTCGGGACAACACGCAAGCGGATTTGTCGATATTTTTTACCCAACCGACTAAGTCGATGTTTTAAGTTTAAATTAATTTCACAGAAAAATAGTGCAAATCGGTTTTTTGCCGTTTGTTCGGCGATGTTCTGCTTTTCAGACGGCAAAACGCTTCAATATTTGAAGTTCTCACCCAGATAAACAGAACGAACCTGTTCGTTTCCGACCAAATCATCAGGTTTTCCCGATGCCAACACCGTGCCGTCTGAAATAATGTAGGCCCGATCGCAGATGCTGAGGGTTTCGCGTACGTTGTGGTCGGTAATCAATACGCCGATACCGCGCGACTTGAGAAATCCGATGATTTTCTGGATGTCGATGACGGCGATGGGATCGACGCCGGCAAAAGGCTCGTCCAGCAAAATAAAATGCGGTTTCATGGCAAGTACGCGGGCAATTTCGACGCGTCGGCGTTCGCCGCCCGACAAAGATGGGGCAGGATTATTGCGCAAACGCTCGATATTCAGGTCGGCAAGCAGTTTTTCAACTTCGTCGTCGATGCGGCTTTTGTCTTTGGTACTGATTTCTAAAATGGCGCGGATGTTTTGTTCGACGGTCATTTTGCGGAAAATCGAGGCTTCCTGCGGCAGGTAGCCGACACCCAGGCGGGCGCGTTCGTGTATGGGCAGGTGGCGCAATTCCTGCCCGTCTAGGGTTACGCTGCCTGCGTCGGCGGCGATGAGTCCGACTATCATGTAGAAACTGGTGGTTTTACCCGCGCCGTTGGGCCCGAGCAGTCCGATGACTTCGCCGCTTTCGATTTCGAGGGAGAAGCTTTTAACGACTTGGCGTTTTTTAAAACTTTTTTGCAGGTTTTGAACAACAAGGCGGCTGACGTTTGCGCTCATAAATATCTCTTCAATATCTTCGGTCGGCATATGCCGTCCGAACCGGGTTTATGTTTCAGACGGCATTTTGAGATTATTCGGATTTTTGCGTACTCGAAGGCTGGATGATGACGCTGACCCTGCCGGATTTGGAAGCGGATTTTGCGCCGGATTTTGTGCTGCCGCTGATGGTATAGACTTCGGTTTTGGTGTTGTAGGTAATCACCGCGCCTTCGGCGACATCGCCGCCTCGCTGTACTTTGGCATTACCGGTTAAGACTACGGTGCTGCCTGCAGACGAATAAGCAACGTTGTTTGCCTGACCGCGCACCGTCCCTTTGCCCCCGTCCAACGTTTGGCTGAAACGTACGGGCGAGCCGTCGGCCTTCATAAACTGTTCGCCTTTGCCATTACGCGTTACGTTGACGCGGGCGGCGGAAATATTGAGCGTCCCCTGTCTGATGACGACGTTTCCGCTGAATGTGGTGCTTTGGTTGGCTTGATCGAGCGAACCTTGATCGGCCTCAATCTGAATAGGCTGCCTGCTGTCGCTCTGAAGGGCAAAAGCGGGGGATGCCGAAAAAAATGCTATTAAAACAAAAATTTTACATATTTTTTGTATCATAAATCGTGGCTTTCACTTTAGATGAGAAGTTCAACAGGCCTGTTTTGTGGTCGTAAGTCATGCCGCCCGCCTGCCCGTGCGATACACCATATTGGAAACTGACAGGCGTATCGGTTTGGGCATATTGCGATTCGGTATCAACATGAAGCTTGTCGGTTTTTACCGCACCCGCCTGCCGCCTGCCGTCGCCGGTTTTGTTCAGGACGACATGGTTTTTAAAGAGAACTTGTTTGGTTTCGGTATGGTAAACGGCTTCGTCGCTGCCGACTTCGTACAACAGCCTGCCTTCTTGGAAGAAGGAAAGGTGCGGCGACTCGAAATGTATATCGCTGCTTTCCGGAAACTGTTTCGCGCCCTTTGAGCTCAAATGTTCTTTCAAGTATCCCTGTTCGTCAAACCGCCTGCCGTCCAAGCCGTCCATTGTGTATTGGGGTTCGTTGGGATTGAGCCTGACTTCCTCGATTTCGACTTCGCTGATACGACCCAACCATGCCGACAGACCGCCCAAGGCAACCGCCAATATCAATGGGAACGCAATTCCGTACCGCCATCTTACTTTCATTTGATGTACTCGTTCAAAGCCGCGCCCAGCGTACCTTTCGCGCGCATAATCAGGTCGCACACTTCGCGCACCGCACCCGCGCCGCCCGAACGTTTGGCAATATAGGTGGCGTGTTGCAGCGTAAACCAATGCGCGTCGGGGACGGCAACCGGCAATCCGCAGCGCACCATCACCGGCAAATCGACCACGTCGTCGCCGACAAAGGCACACTCGGTTTCTTCCACGCCTGCCTGCACGCGCAGCTCTTCATACGCGGCGCGTTTGTCCGAAATGCCTTTGAAGTAGTAATTTATGCCCAACTGTTTGACGCGGATACCGACGGAGGGCGCGTCCCGACCTGTGATAATCGCAGTCTGCACGCCGCTTGCCTGAAGCATTTTCAGACCGTGTCCGTCCAGTGTGTGAAACGATTTGATTTCTTCGCCGTTATCGCGGATAAAGATGCGCCCGTCGGTCAAAACACCGTCCACATCCAAGATCAGCAGTTTGATTTTGGCGGCGCGCGCCTGTAATTCGGGAGAAATTGCCTGCATGGGATTTCCTTGTTTTCAGACGGCATATCTTACCACAAATGCCGTCTGAAACGGCTGCGCCACCTTATACAATCCGTGCCGCCAAAAGGTCGTGCATATTCAGCGCGCCGATCAGCACGCCGTCTGCATCGGTTACCAAAAGACCGTTGATGTGGTTTGCCTGCATCACTTTCAACGCTTCGGCGGCAAGGCATCCGGCGGCGATGGTTTTGGGCTGCGTATGCATCATTTCCTCCACCTGAAGGCCGGCAAGGCTGTCGCGCCGTTGGAACAGGCGGCGCAAATCACCGTCGGTGAATACGCCTTTCAGACGGCCTTGCCCGTCCGTTACCGCCAGCATCCCCAGCCCTTTTTCGCTCATACTGACGATGGCTTCTTTTAAAGGCGTTCCGAGTCGGACGGCGGGCAGTCCGCCGCCTTTGTGCATAATGTCGGCAACGCGCAAAAGCAGGCGTTTGCCGAGGCTGCCGGCAGGGTGGCTCAAGGCGAAGTCGTCGGGCGTGAACGCGCGGGCGCGCAGCAGGACGACCGCCAACGCGTCGCCCAACGCCATCACGGCGGTGGTGCTGCTGGTCGGGGCAAGCCCCAGCGGGCAGGCTTCTTGCGAAACCGATGCGGTGATGTGGATATCGGCATAGCGCGCCATGGTCGAACCGGGGCGGGCGGTGATGCAGACAAGCGTGATGTTTTTGCGTTTGAGCGCGGGGATGATGGCGGTGATTTCGTCGCTTTCGCCGGAATTGGAAATGGCGACGACCACGTCGTTGTCCACAATCATCCCCAAATCGCCGTGTGCCGCTTCGGCGGGGTGGACGAAAAACGCGGGTGTGCCGGTCGAGGCCATCGTTGCCGCGATTTTGCGCCCGACGTGTCCCGACTTGCCCATACCCGTGATGACGATCCTGCCCGTGCAGTGCAGCAATGCATCCGCCGCAAGGGCGAAGTTTTCGTCCAATTCCGCCGCAATTTCGCGCAAGCCTTCCGCTTCGGTGTGCAACACTTCGCGTGCCCAGTCGAGATATTTTCCGTTTTCTGCCATTGCCATCCGCCTTTGCTGTAATAAAACTACCCAAAATTTCCGAATCGGGGTAGCATAAGCCTTTGAAACATACACATCCATCCAAAGGAATCAGAAATGACTATTTTATCGGACGTTAAAGCATTAGGACAACAAATCTGGCTGGACAACCTTTCCCGCTCGCTCGTGCAAAGCGGCGAATTGGCGCAAATGCTGAAACAAGGCGTGTGCGGCGTAACTTCCAATCCCGCCATCTTCCAAAAAGCCTTCGCCGGCGACGCGCTTTACGCCGATGAAATTGCCGCCCTCAAGCAGCAAAACCTCAGCCCCAAACAACGCTACGAAACCATGGCGGTTGCCGACGTACGGGCAGCCTGCGACGTTTGCCTTGCCGAACACGAATCCACCGGCGGCAAAACCGGTTTCGTCAGCCTCGAAGTTTCCCCCGAGCTTGCCAAAGACGCGCAAGGCACGGTTGGAGAAGCGCGCCGCCTCTACGCTGCCATCGGGTGCAAAAACGCGATGATTAAAGTGCCTGCCACCGACGCAGGCATCGATGCGCTCGAAACCCTCGTTTCAGACGGCATCAGCGTGAACCTGACCCTGCTGTTCTCACGCGCCCAAACCCTCAAAGCCTACGCCGCCTACGCGCGCGGCATCGCCAAACGCTTAGCAGCTGGACAAAGCGTTGCCCATATCCACGTCGTCGCCAGCTTCTTCATCTCCCGCGTGGACGGCGCACTGGACACAACACTGCCCGACCACCTCAAAGGCAAAATCGCCATCGCCCTTGCCAAAGCCGCCTATCAAGATTGGGAACAATATTTCACCGCCCCCGAATTTGCCGCACTGGAAGCCCAAGGCGCAAACCGCGTGCAGCTTTTATGGGCATCTACCGGCGTGAAAAACCCAGCCTATCCCGACACGCTCTACGTTGACAGCCTAATCGGCGCGCACACCGTCAACACCGTTCCCGATGCCACACTCAAAGCCTTTATCGACCACGGCACAGCCAAAGCCACGCTGACCGAAGGTGTAGAAGAAGCACAAGCGCAGCTCGCTGAAATTGCCGCACTCGGTATAGATGTCGAAACCTTGGCGGCGCGTTTGCAGGAAGACGGTTTAAAACAGTTTGAAGAAGCGTTTGAAAAACTGCTCGCTCCTTTGGCTTAGGCATTCCCCCCGATGCCGTCTGAAAGGCTTTCAGACGGCATCGCCCTTTTGACCGGACACAGTGCGGCATATCAAGGATTCACCCTAAAAATATTAATCAACAAGAAGTTAATGCACGACATTACCCACCAACACAAAAGGAAATAGAATCATGGCAAAAGCACTCGAAATCATTTCACCCGATGAAATTTATTCAGATCTAATTTTTAAGGATCCGGTACCTCCCCATACTATTGAATATAAAATGATTAACCTAGAATTGAAAGCCATCAATCTTTACGATTGTGCCTTTGAAGATTTCGTTCCCGAAATCAAAGACAATTTTTGTGTGGGAATTGATTTAGACATAGGAACTGATGATAGTGATGCTGCAGATATATTTTCTGTTCGCATATGCTCTCCTAAATGGATTTTGCATAATTGTTTCCAAAATCAAAGGGTTAAATGGGGAGCGGGTATGATGATTATGAATGAATTTAATCATTCTGTTATTAAATCGGAAATTGAGAAAATTCTTAAAGAATGTTCAAAAGAAACTTGGGAAAAGTCATTGACTTATTTACTTCGTTTTTTTTCGTGGGAATTTGAAGATTATCAGTGCTAATTAAATCAAAAACAGCGAAACCAAAACTTTTTCGCTGTTTTATTTTTCCATAAACTTTTCAAAATATACAGAATTGACGAAACTGGTTAGTAGAAATGCAAGTAATGAGAGAATTGCAGATAGAGCCTTTGATTTTTTCTCGCCTGCTCTTATGGATGATTCAGCTACCGAAGAGCAATATAATGCTCTATATGATTTAACCTTGCTTGAAGAGCCAGGGATGGAACTGAATAAAGATGAGATAATGGCTTTGATTAATAGTCTTAAATAAAGGGGCTGTACCGGATATGTACACAGGACGTTTCGCCCCCAGCCCGACCGGGCTGCTCCACATCGGCTCGCTGCTGACCGCCGTCGCTTCCTATGCCGATGCACGCTCAAACGGCGGCAAATGGCTGGTCCGCATGGAAGACCTCGATCCGCCGCGCGAAATGCCGGGGGCGGCAAGCCATATCCTGCACACGCTTGAGGCATTCGGATTCGAGTGGGACGGAGAAGTCGCCTATCAGAGCCGCCGTTACGCCCTGTATGAAGAAACACTATGCCGTCTGCAAACCGCCGGACTGGTCTATCCCTGCCATTGCAGCCGCAAAGACTGGCAGGCCGGGGCAAGGCGGGGCGCAGACGGGTTCGTCTATAACGGACGTTGCCGCCACCCCGGCCAACGCCCTGCACTGCAAGGCAAATATCCGGCGTGGCGCATCCGCGTCCCCGACCGCGTTATCGGTTTTTCAGACGGCATCGTCGGCGGTTACGCCCAAAACCTCGCCCGCGACATCGGCGATTTCGTCCTGCTTCGTGCAGACGGTTACTGGGCATACCAGCTCGCCGTCGTTGCCGACGATGCCGAACAGGGCGTTACCCACATCGTCCGCGGACAAGACCTGCTCGTTTCCACGCCGCGCCAAATCTATTTGCAGCAGTGTTTGGGCGTTCCGACACCGCAATATGCCCACCTGCCGCTCCTGACCAACGCACAAGGGCAGAAATGGTCGAAACAGACGCTCGCCCCCGTATTGGATTTAAACCGCCGCGAACAACTTCTCCGCCAAGTGTTCCGTTACCTCAAGCTGCCCGAAGCACCGGAAACCGACCGCCCTGCCGAACTGCTCGACTGGGCGGTGGCACACTGGGATATGGGCAAAGTGCCGAAACACGCCATTACCGCCCCCTAAACACCGCCCGACAAACGCACAAATGCCGTCTGAAACCTTCAGACGGCATTTCACACATACAGCCCCGCCCTATTCGCGCATATTTGCCCGTTCGACTTCTTTCCACGCTTCGAGAATCAGGCCGCCGTCGTTGTCTTTCAAGAGCGTTGCATCGGAAAGCATACGCCGCCAAGTCCGCGCGCCTTTCAAACCGTGCATCAGTCCGAGGCTGTGGCGGACGATGTGGCGCAAGATTGTGCCGCGTCCGGCTTGGATTTGGGCTTGGCTGTATGTGTAGAGACGCTGCACCAAATCGGCGTATTCAATCGGGCTGCGGGTGTCGCCGTAAAACAATCTGTCCCATTCGCGCATCACCATCGGGTTGTGGTACGCCTCGCGTCCGACCATCACGCCGTCAACGTGTTGCAGGTGTCCGGCGATTGCTTCGTTGGTGGTAATGCCGCCGTTGATGATGATTTCCAGCTCGGGAAACTCCTGCTTCAGGCGGTAAACATAATCGTATTTCAAGGGCGGAACGTCGCGGTTTTCTTTGGGGGAAAGACCGTCCAGCCAGGCGTTGCGGGCGTGGACAATAAAGGTTTTGCAGGCGGTTTTGTCGCGCAGCGTGCCGACGAAATCGGCAACGGTTTGGTATTCGGTCTGCCTGTCCACGCCGATGCGGTGTTTGACGGTAACGGGAATACCGACCGCGTCCTGCATCGCGTTAAGGCAGTCGGCAACCAGCCCGACTTCGTTCATCAGACACGCGCCGAACGAACCTTTCTGCACGCGCGGACTGGGGCAGCCGCAGTTGAGGTTGACCTCGTTGTAACCGTATGCCTCGGCGGCTTTGGCGGCTTTCGCCAAATCGGACGGGTCGCTGCCGCCCAGTTGCAGGGCGACGGGCTGCTCGCCTTCGTTGAACATCAAAAAGCGGTCTTTGTCGCCGTAAACAATCGCACCGGCGTTGACCATTTCGCTATACAGCCAAGTATTGCGGGTAATCTGGCGCGCCATATAACGGTAGTGCCTGTCCGTCCAGTCCAACATCGGGGCGACGGACAGGCGGCGGGGAGGAAGGGTTTGCGTGTTGTCGTTCATTGTCGATATTTCATCATTGCGGATTCAATTTCAATCCGGAACAACCTTCATTTTTGGGGAAATCCGCGTCATGAAAGAGTCCAGCAGTATGGTTACCGGCCCGTCGTTGCAGAGCGACATCTGCATATGCGTGCGGAAACGCCCTGTTTCGACATGAATTCCGTGTCCGCGCAACAGTTCCGCCGTTCGCAGGTAAAGCTGCTGCGCCTGTTCTGCAGGTGCGGCTTGCGAAAACGAAGGCCGCCGCCCGCTTGCCGCATCGGCATAAAGCGTAAACTGCGACACCAGCAGCACGGAGCCGCCGACATCTTTCAAAGACAGGTTCAGCTTGCCCGCTTCGTCTTCAAACACGCGCAAATGGGCAATTTTGTCGGCAATATATTGCGCATCTTTCTCGGTATCATCATGTGTTACACCGAGCAACACGACAAACCCGCCGTCAATTTTGCCGCAGGTTTCCGTGCCGTTTTCAGACACGACATCTACCTTCGCACCCGTCGTTTTCTGTATGACCGCACGCATAAGCCGTCCTCCTTACCTGAACGTGCAATGCCGTCTGAAAAGGCTTCAGACGGCATCGGTATCGGAAATGCCATTACGGTTTGACACCGTTTTCTTCCAAAAGGGCATCGATTTTCAAGCGGGCTTTTTCTTGTCTCAAACCCTGCTCCAATTGGTTTCTGACCAACTCGAAAGGTTGCGCGTCGGGGTTTTTCCCAACCTCGCTGAGTTTGAACAGATAATAGCGTTCGCCCAATTTGACCGGATTGCGGGTAACGTCGCCCCGATTCATCGCGGCAAACCGGGAAGCCAGCGGCTCGGGAAGCTGCTGCGCCATAATGAAACCGTCAAACGCCTGCTCGTTGTTCGGATAACGTTTCATTAATCCTTCAAAAGACAAGCCCTTCAGCAGAAGCTGCTGCGCCTGACGCGCCTCTTCTTCAGTGGCAAAGTTGACCTGCTGCAATTTGATCATACGGATTTGCTGTTCGTAAAACTTGTGCAGCTCGTCTTCGGAAACCGTTTCCGAACGTTCCAGAAAACGGACGTACTCCTCGGCATAAAAAGACGCTTCGGTGATTTTAAAGCGGTTTTGGACATCCTTATCCTTATCCAAACCTTCCTTCAATGCCCTGTTTTTCAAAACTTCCAAAGTTTGCAGCCGGCGGACGGCATCGTTTCGGACAGCCTGTCCGTCCGGTTTTTGGGTCTGCTCCGCATGCCGGTCTGCCTGCTGCATGATCTGCGCCACCAGCATATCCACCAAAGCCGGGTCGATTTCGGGTGCTTTGGCTGCCGCAAAACCTGCCAACATTGCAGCAATAACTGCGGCAGCGGTTTTTTTCTGTTTCATGGTATTCCCTGTCCTGTGCGGCGGCAAAACGCCTGTCTGAACGTTTTGCCTCCGTATCCCGTTTTCAGATTATTTTGCAGGTTTGATGTCTGCCTTGCCCAACAGCGCACCGACGGCACGGTCAATCCGTTCCGCCTGAAGGTTGCCGGCAATCTGTTCCTTCATTTCCTCAAAAGAAGGCACTTTCACATCGCGGCGGTCGTTGACATAATAAACGCCGTAGAAATCGCCGTTTTTCAGCGGCGTTGCCGTAAATTCGCCTTTTTTCAAGTCCTTAATTGCCTGATAAAGCGGCGGAACACCCTGTTCCAAATCTTTCAGCGGCACATATCCAACCGGCGCGCCGGTCTGTTTGGTATGGTCGTTGAGGGAATATTGTTTCAAAACAGCATCGAAACCTTTTTTCGCCTTCAGATCGGCAACCGCTTTTTTCGCATTTTCTTCCTTGTCAGTCAGGATTTCACCCAACTGAACTTCCTGCGTACCTTTGTAAAAACCGCTGATATTATCATATGCGGTTTTTACTTCCTGCTCGGAAACCGGTTGGGTTTTCGCAACGTGCAGCGCGTATGCCCTGCCGTTCAATTCGTATTCTAGAGCCGACCAGAGGGTTTTGAAGGACGGTTTCTTGTCGTCGCCCGACTTTTTCGCTTCGGCACGCAATTTGGCAAGCGCGTCTTTAAACTCTGCCGACTGGTCGAGTTTCAAACGTTTGACTTCCTGCGCGACCACGGTGTTGACCACTTCGTTTTCCAGCAGGGATTGGCGCAGTTGCGGCGTGTCTTCGGCACGGCTGTTTTCCGCACGGAATGCGGCAACCTGTGCGTCAATGACGGAACTGTCGATTTTCTGACCGTTGACGGTTGCCAGCGTTTGGGCAAACAGGCTGCCGGAACAGGCAAGCAGTGCAACGGAAGTCAGGATTTTTGCTTTCATAATCTTCTCTCTTTAAATTTTAAATTGAAATGTTCGGGCAGACTTCATTCAGTCCGCCGTATGGAAATACTCGTCAGGGGCGGCCGCCCGGATGCCGAGCGCGTGGATGATGCCGTCTGAAAACAAATCTTTGAGCAGCGATTTGACCGTTTTCTGGCGGTTCAGACGGCTTACGCCTTCAAAACGGCCGCTGACGACCAAAACGGTATAATGCCCGCCGCCGGTATTGCCCGCGTGTCCTTTGTGCAGATGGCCCTCATCGCCGATTTCCAATACCAAAGGATCGAGCGTCTGCAGGCGTTCGCGGATCAAATCGACAGCCGGCATTATTTGAACACCGCTTTAAACGGCTTGATCAGCACTTCGCTATACACGCCGGCATGGACATAAGGATCGTCCTCCGCCCAAGCCTGCGCCGCATCCAAAGACTCGAACTGCGCCACAATCAGGCTGCCTGAAACGCGTTCGGGATTGTCCGGCAACGGGTTTGGACCCGCCGTCAGCAGCCGGCCTTCCGATTTCAGCGTTTCCAGCCGTTTGAGGTGTTCGGGACGTGCCGCCATACGCGCTTCATGCACATTCTCCCCGTCTGTTGCCAGCAACATAAAATATTCCACAGTCAATCCTCCTTTTTCAGATAGGTACTCAGATAAATACCCTGAATAATAAAGAAAACAAGCATCAGCGCAGTCGAACCGAACATCTTATAGTTAACCCATTGCGCTTCAAACCGGGTAAACACAAACCAGTTGGCAATACCCATAAAAATCAGAAAACCGACCCACATATACGTCAATTTCGCCCATACGGCATCTGGAAGCTGAATCTCCCTACCGATACTCGCCTTCAAGCCGTTTTTACCCGCAAGGTGGCTGCCCAGCAGGAATAACGCCCCGCACCAGAACAATACTGTCGGCTTCCACATGATGAAGCGGCTGTCGCCCAAAACAATGGTTGCGCCGCCGAATACGACAATCAGCACCAGTCCGACCCACTGCATCGTATCCAGCTTTTTATATTTCCAATACAGAAAAGCCGCCTGAACCACACCGGCAACCAATGCGACCGCCGTAGCGGCAATCATATTTTTGGTAACGGTATAAGTGGCGAAAAACAGGATGACGGAAAAAAGGTCGCTGACGAATTTCATATCCAAATGATAAAGCAAATCAAATAATCGCTAATCATACAGGCAGAACCCTGTTTTTGCACCTGCAAAACCGACAAATTTTATTTTGGACGATGCAAATATGCACAGATGTTTTTGAAAAAAGATGAAGATATGACATAATTTGTAAAATTGGCTTTAAAATACAGCTTCGGCCGGGCCTCTGCCTATCCGCACCCTATCGTCCGTATTGCCGATGCCTGATGACGAAATTTACAGACTGTACGCGGCAGGGTCGCATCCCGCCGCCGAACCACAGGGGATACATCTTGAAAAACAACAGACGAATCAAACTGATTGCCGCCTCCGTCGCACTTGCCGCATCCTTACAGGCGCACGCGGGGCTCAGCGGGCTGGATGTCCGTTCCAACCTTGACGAACCTTTTTCCGGCAGCATTACCATAACCGGCGAAGAAGCCAAAGCCCTGCTAGGCGGCGGCAGCGTTACCGTTTCCGAAAAAAGCCTGACCGCCAAAGTCCGCAAGCTCGGGGATAAGGCCGTCATTACCGTTTCCTCCGCACACGCAGTCCGCGACCCCGTCTTGGTATTCCGCGTCGGCACGGGCGCGCAGGTACGCGAATACACCGCCATCCTCGACCCCGCAGGCTATTCGCCCAAAGCCGGACCCGCCTTTTCAAACAACGGCGCGGCAGCAGCGCCGGCAGAAAACCAAAGTGCCAAAGCACCCCGCAAGGCCGGCAAGAAAGATGCCGCCGATGCGTCGGGCAAAGCCGGGGCGCAACACGGCAAACCGGCGCGCAACGGCAAAACCTATGCCGTCCGCAAAGGCGAAACGCTCAAACAGGTTGCCGCCGCCCTCCGTCCGAAACATCTGACGCTCGAACAGGTTGCCGATGCGCTACTGAAGGCAAACCCAAATGTTTCCGCTCACGGCAAACTGCGTGCGGGCAGCGTGCTTCACATTCCGAATCTGAACAGGATCAAAGCGGCAGCACCCAAAAAAATCAAAGCGGAACAACCCAAGCCGCAAACGGCGAAACCCAAAGCCGAAACCGCATCCATGCCGTCTGAACCGTCCAAACAGGCAATGGTAGAGAAACCGGTAGAGAAACCTGTCGAAAAACCGGTTGAAAAACCTGAAGCAAAAGTTGCCGCGCCCGAAGCAAAAGCGGAAAAACCAGCCGTTCGACCCGAACCCAAACCCGCAGTGTCCGAAACTCCGGCTTCGGCGACAGAACGCCAACCCGAACCTGTACCCGCTGCAAATACTGCCGCATCGGAAACTGCTGCCGAATCCGCCCCCCAAGAAGCCGCCGCTTCTGCCATCGACACGCCGACCGACGAAATCGGCAACGCCGTTTCCGAACCTGTTGCGGAAACAGCCAGTGAAGTTGCTGCCGAACCCGTTGCCGAACCTGTCGAACAAGTTCCTGCCGAAGAAGAAACCGAAAGCGGACTGCTTGACGGTCTGTTCGGCGGTTCGTACACCTTGCTGCTTGCCGGCGGAGGCGCGGCATTGATTGCCCTGCTACTGCTTTTGCGCCTTGCCCGAACCAAACGCGCGCGCCGTACCGAAGAATCCGTCCCTGAAGAAGAGCTTGACCTTGACGACGCGGCAGACGACGGCATAGAAATTACCTTTGCCGAAGTCGAAACTCCGGCAACGCCCGAACCCGCTCCGAAAAACGATGTAAACGACACACTTGCCTTAGATGGGGAATCTGAAGAAGAGTTATCGGCAAAACAAACGTTCGATGTCGAAACCGATACGCCTTCCAACCGCATCGACTTGGATTTCGACAGCCTGGCAGCCGCGCAAAACGGCATTTTGTCCGGCGCACTTACGCAGGATGAAGAAACCCAAAAACGCGCGGATGCCGATTGGAACAAAATCGAATCCACAGACAGCGTGTACGAGCCCGAGACCTTCAACCCGTACAACCCTGTCAAAATCGTCATCGACACGCCCAAACCGGAATCTGTCGCCCAAACTGCCGAAAACAAACCGGAAACCGTCGATACCGATTTCTACAACAACCTGTTCCCAAACAACCATATCGACACAAAAGAAACAGCTTCCTCAAAACCTGCCGCACCCTCCGGACTGGCAGGCTTCCTGAAGGCTTCCTCGCCCGAAACCATCTTGGAAAAAACAGTTGCCGAAGTCCAAACACCGGAAGAGTTGCACGATTTCCTGAAAGTGTACGAAACCGATGCCGTCGCGGAAACTGCGCCTGAAACGCCCGATTTCAACGCCACCGCAGACGATTTGTCCGCATTGCTTCAGCCTTCTGAAGCACCGGCTGTTGAGGAAAATGTAACGGAAACTGTTGCCGAAACGCCCGACTTCCACACCGTTGCCGACGATTTGTCCGCGCTGCTGCAACCGTTTGAAACGCCTGATGTTGGGGAAACCGCAGCAGAAGCCATTGCCGAAATACCTGATTTCAACGCCACCGCAGACGATTTGTCCGCATTGCTTCAGCCTGCTGAAGCACCAGCTGTTGAGAAAAATGTAACGGAAACTGTTGCCGAAACGCCCGACTTCCACACCGCCGCAGACGATTTGTCCGCACTGCTGCAACCTGCTGCAGCACCGGCTGTTGAAGAAAAAGCAGCGGAAACCGTTGCCGAAACGCCCGACTTCCACACCGTTGCCGACGATTTGTCCGCGCTGCTGCAACCTGCTGAAGCACCGGCCGTTGAGGAAAAAACAGCGGAAATCACTTTGGAAACGCCTGATTCCAACACCTCTGAGGCAGACGCTTTGCCCGACTTCCTGAAAGACGGGGAAAAAGAAACGGTAGATTGGAGCATTTCCCTTGCGGAAGAGAATATCCCGAACAATGCAGATACCGGTTTCACTTCGGAATCTGTGGGTTCTGACGCACCGTCCGAAGCGAAATACGACCTTGCCAAAATGTATCTCGAAATCGGCGACCGCGATGCCGCTGCCGAGACAGTGCAGGAATTGCTGGAAGAAGCGGAAGGTGATGTACTCAAACGTGCCCAAGCATTGGCTCAGGAATTGGGTATTTGATTCCCAACTGCCCTTTCGCAGATCAAGGATGCCGTTTCAGACGGCATCTTTTTTTGCCTTATCTGTGTAACGGATAAAGTTTGAACCGGCACAGGCTCAAACAGCAAACCGCCGGCAATATAGTGGATTAAATTTAAACCGGTACGGCGTTACCTCGCCTTGCCGTACTATTTGTACTGTCTGCGGCTTCGTCGCCTTGTCCTGATTTAAATTTAATCCACTATAAAAAATGCCGTCTGAACCCCTAAAGGCTTCAGACGGCATTGGCGGCGGCGGTATCAGGCAGTTTGATAGGCAACCGAATCGTCGCCGCTTTTCTTTTGAATAAACTCGATTTTGTAGCCGTCGGGGTCTTCGACGAAGGCTATCACAGTTGTGCCGTGTTTCATCGGGCCGGCTTCGCGGACGACGTTTCCGCCCTGCCGCTTCACACGTTCACAAGACTCGTAGGCGTTGTCGACTTCAATGGCAATATGTCCGTAGGCATTACCCAAATCATATTGCTCCGTATCCCAATTGTGGGTCAGCTCCAAAACCGTGCTGTCTGCCTCATCGCCGTAACCGACGAAGGCAAGGGTAAATCTGCCCTCGGGATAATCTTTTCGGCGGAGCAGTTTCATGCCCAAAACGTTTTGGTAAAAATCAAGGGATTTTTCAAGATTGCCCACACGGAGCATGGTATGGAGTAAACGCATTTTTGTGTTCCTTTTATGTTTTATACTTCAATTTTGTTTGGCGTAAACGTCTGCCATTTGTTGCAGGCGGGACAGTGCCAGAAAAAGACTTGTGATTTGAAATGGCAGTTGCGGCAACGGTACATCACGCTGCGTTGGAGCTGCCTGCCCACCACAGAACGCATCATGTCCGCATCGGCTTTCCAAGTCGGATCCATATCGCTGATTCTTAAACCAAGCAGGCGGTAAACACCGTTCAAGTCCGGTTTGCGCCGAACAAGCTCGATAGCAGTTTGTGCAGCCTCTTTCTCCCCCCTGAGCAATAAGGATTTCTCGTACACGACGTTAATCAAATCAAGTTCCGGGAAGGTCTGCATATACCCTATCAGGCGATTTAATCCTTCTTCAGGCTTTCCTTGCGCCGCATAAGCGTCATAAAGTTTCTCTCCGACCATGCTCAAATAGGCATGATTTTGCTGCTCGATGGCGGCATACGCTTCAACCGATGCAGGAAAATTGCCCTGCCTGTATTCAATGTCGCCTAAAATCATATTGGCACGGGTACATCTTTTGTTGGCCTCAAGGGCTTTACCGACATTAAAACGTGCAACATCAAAATTGGACTTAAACAATGAAGCCTGTGCAAGTTCGCAATAAAACTGTGCGATTTCAAACTGATATGTCTGTTCGTCGTGACTGAGAAGTTGGGCGGTTTCAATCGCTTTTTCCCAATCCCTGTCCTGCTGGTAGATATTGAGCAGGTGCTGTCTGGCTTCACGCGCCATTTTACCGTCTTGCAGACTGAGGAAAATCTGTTCGGCACGATCAACCAACCCCGCACTTTGATAGTTTTGCGCCAATTCAAACAATACGCGCGCACGCTTGGCTCCGGTTGTATCGGGAGAGTCCAGCAATGTTTGGTGCATATTGATGGCTTTGTCGTTTTCGCCACGCTGACGGTAAAGCTTGCCGAGGGTGAGGTTCAAGTCGTATGACTGAGGCTGCTGATCGATGACCTCTGCCAATTCCCTGGCGGCACGTCCGCTGTTGCGGTCGACCAAAGCGTCCAAGCTTTTATAAAACCCCGAAGGAATGCTTTTTGCCTGCTTCAATACGGTCTTCATATCCACACGGGCGGCAAACCAGCCCATCGCGAAGAAAACGGGCAAAAGGATAATCGGCAGCAGGATAATCCACAATTCATTGTCCATATCGGCTTTCTCAAGGCTGTTTGGCAGATTCGGCAGCATTTTGTGCCGGTGGTGCAGTCAATTCCTGTCCGCTCAAGCGCGCACTTTTCTTCACTTCGGCACGCAGGCGGCTGTTTTCGCCGCGCAAGGACAGCAGCCGCCCGAACAGGGCAAACATTCCGAACACGATGCCGACGACAAACGCGCCGAACAATACGACAATCAGCGGCAAATCGAATTTCTGCCCCGGCAGGTAGGAAAAGGTAACGGCATCCGTATTAATGACGGCAAGCAGCAGGAAGAACAGCAGGATGATGATTTTGACGACGGTATAAATAAGTTTCATATGTGTTCCGCAGGTAAGACAGACGGGCGGCGCACCCAAACGGTGCGGCAGCCGGATTGTGCAAGTTTAAACGATTTGGACGCTTCCGGATAGGGAAGCCGCTGACACGGGCAGGCCGCAATGCTAAAATATGCAAAGACAAACTCCCCGCGCCGATACAAAAATGCCATGCAATCAATCAATCAATCAATCAATCGACAAAATTGTAGGCTTTGCCCTAACCTGCCGCAAGCCTGACGAAGTATTTGATTTTCTCACGCGCCACGCCGTCCCCTTCTCCCCCATCGGGGGGATGACCAACCAAAATATCCTGCTGGATCTGCCCGGCGGGAAATTCGTCCTGCGCCTGCCTCATTCTGCCCGCGCCGCCTTAATCGACCGGGGGCACGAGGCGTTCAACAATGATGTGGCGTACCGCGCCGGTTTGAATGTGGAAACGCCTGTTTTGGATGTGCAAAGCGGTGTGAAGCTGACGCGTTATCTGGAAAACTCCGCGCCCTTAAATCAAACGCAACTGCAAGACGAACGCTGCCTGCGCCTGGTTGCGGGCAACCTGCGCCGGCTGCACGGCGGAAACTTTGCCTTCCGCAACACATTCAATGCCTTTGACGCATTCCGCCGGTATTTTTCCTTATTGCAGGACAAGGATTTGTTCCTGAAGGCGGACGCGCGTATAGACAGGCTTGCGGATGCTTTTTGGCGGCTGGAAGGCGTATGCCGGAAACTGCCCCTTCGCCCGTGCCACAATGATTTGGTACCGGAAAATATGCTGTTGCAGGGGGAGGGGCTGTTTTTTATCGATTGGGAGTATTCGGGTATGAACGACCCCTTGTTCGACCTTGCTGCCGTTATCGAGGAGGGGCGGATGCCGTCTGAAGCGGCAGACTGCCTGCTGGAGGCCTATCTTGCGGGCGGGGATTCAGACGGCATCTCGGCGCGGGATGCGGCGGCGCGCCTGAACATCCACCGGTTCTGCCAAAACGTGCTGTGGTTTTTGTGGACGAAGGTTAAAGAGGAACAGGGCGAAGATTTCGGCAGTTATGCGGCACGGCGGCTGGCGGCGGCGTTTGAACTGTCGGAGGTGCTGCCGTGATGCGCGGCTATCTGTTCGGAGCGGCCTCGGCGGTATTTTGGGCGGCTTCCGGCCTGTTGTTCGACCGTTTGCCGTTTGCGCGCGGCGCGGCATTCGGACAGATGGTTTTCTTGCTGTTTTTGATTGATTTGTGTTCTTTGTCGGCAGTGTGGGCGGGCTTGGGGAGCGGCGGCCGGCCGGGGTTTCGCGGCGTTTTTTGGCGGCCCGTGTTGTCGGGGCTGCTCGGCGGGCCGGTCGGTATGTCGGCATACCTTTTGGGCATCCATTACCTGACGGTATATTACGCCGCGCCTTTATCGTCCCTGTTCCCCGTATTGGCGGCGGCTTTGTCGGCTTGGTTTTTAAAGGAACGCACAGGGACGGCGGCGCGTGCCGGTTTCGCGCTGGCGGTACTCTCTTCGGCGGGCTTGGCTGCGGATGCGGGCGGACGGGGCGGACTGAACGCTTTGGGGTTGGTTTGTATCGCGGTGTGCGTTTCGGGCTGGTCGCTCGAGGTTGTTTTGTCTGCCCGGACGATGCGTACGCTCTCCGGCCTTCAGGTTTATTGTTTGCGCCTGTGCGGATCGGTATGCGGCTACCTGCTGATCCTTGTCTGCCTGTCTGCCCGGGGGTTTTCTTTAAACCCCTCCGATTTGTACGACGCGCGCATCATCGGCATTATTGCCTTCGGCACGTTGTCTTATGCCTGTTATTATCAGGCGATTTATCTGTTGAAACCCCTCAAGGCGATGGCCTTGAACATCACCTACCCTGTTTGGGCGATGGTTTTGGGGTTCTTCGTTTACCGCCACCCGGTTCCGCCGTCCGCCATAATGTGGGCGGTTTTGTTGGGAACCGGCGCGGCATTGAGCCTGTGCGGGCGGAAAGGTGAAATATGAATGCCATTATTTTAGCGGCGGGTCTGGGCAGCCGATTTAAAGAAATGACGCAAACCGTCCACAAAGCCCTTTTGGACATCTGTGGCACACCCAACCTCGAAAGGACGCTGTCCTTCCTGCGCGAAGCCGGCATAAGCAATATCGCCGTCGTAACCGGCCATTTGCACCGGCAATTCGATTATCTTCAAGAAAAATACGGCTGTATTTTGATTCACAACGAAAAATATCGGGAATACAACAGCATCTATTCCTTTTCGCTGGCGCGTGATTTTTTCAACGGCTGCTACGTCGTCGATGCCGACGTGGTGCTCGGACGCAATATTTTTTTAAACCGCCCGCAGCACAGCACCTATTTCACCGTCGTCCGCGCCCGCACGCACAACGAATGGCTGCCCGTTTCAGACGGCATCGGACGGGTCGTCCGCATCGACATCGGTTCCCAGCCCCGCCCCAGCCTGTCGGGCGTGTCTTATTGGACGGCGGAAGACTGCCGCACCATCTTAAACCTGCTCGGGGCATACGCCGGCGCGGAACGCTTGGAAAACCCCAAACTCTATTGGGACAACATCCCGATGGAACACCTCGGCAAACTGGACATCCGCACCGAGCTGCTCGGCAGCGGCGACATATTTGAAATGGACGACCAAGAAGACTACCGCGCCATCTTGCGGCAGCTCGCCCCCCTTCGGCAGCGGCAATGTCCCGACGCGCAAGGCGGCACATAAAGCGCGCGACCCTGCCGTATTGCCCGAACAGGTTTGCCGCTGCGGATGACGGCATTCCAACCGTAAAGAAAAGCAATGCGCCCCTTTGACGGGGTGCAATACAAAGGAATTTAAATGAAAAAATTGACACTCAGGGAACAACAGCTCGTCTGCCTCGACATTTTGGACGATTTCCACGCCCTGTGCGAACGGCACGGCATCCGCTATTCGCTCGGCGGCGGCACACTGATCGGCGCGATACGCCACCAAGGCTTCATCCCTTGGGACGACGACATCGACGTTTATATGCACCGCGACGAATATCAAAAATTTGTCGGCGTTTGGCAAAAAACCGCGCACCCGCACTATTTTTTGGAAACCGCCGAAGACATCCGCGCCCGACATACCGGGGAAATGGCAAAAATCTTCGACCCGCGTGCAGAACTCATCGACGCATACGGCAAAAAAAGCCCTTTATTTATCGACATTTTCATTTATGACGGCGTGCCGAACGAGCCAAAAACCATTTTCCGTATGATGAAAAAACACCGCCGCATCAAGCTGCGCTTTTCTTCCTGCAAAAAAAGGTGGCTGAAGGCAAAAGAAGGCAGCCTGAAACACAAAATCCTCGGCAGCCTGAGCCGTTTCCTGTTCGACAAAATGACGCGCAACCTGCAACAGTTCCAAACCGCCTACCCGATTCGGGAATGCGGTTTCATCGGTTTGGTTTTGTCCGACTACGGCGGCTGGCGGAAATCCTATATGCCCAAAAAATATTTCGACAGCGTCGTCTATAAAACATTCGAGGGCAGGCAGCTTCAAGTGATGAACGGCTACCACGAACACCTGACGCAATATTACGGCGACTATATGCGGCTGCCGCCCGAAGAAGAACAGAAACCGCACCATACGTCCGAAGCATACCTGTTGTCCGAATGAGCGCGGCCGGCAGATTGTCATCCGTCCCCGATACGGATTAAAATGTCCGGATACATATCCGAACAAGAAAGGCTTTACATCATGAGCAGACCCGTACCCGCCGTATTCGGCAGCGTTTTTCACAGTCAAATGCCCGTCCTCGCCTACCGCGAAGGCAAATGGCAGCCGACCGAATGGCAATCTTCGCAAGACCTTACCCTTGCACCGGGCGCGCATGCCCTGCATTACGGCAGCGAATGCTTTGAAGGCTTAAAGGCCTTCCGTCAGGCAGACGGTAAAATCGTGCTGTTCCGCCCGACTGCCAACATCGCGCGTATGCGGCAAAGTGCGGACATCCTGCACCTGCCCCGCCCCGAAACCCAAGCTTATCTCGATGCTTTGGTTGAATTGGTCAAACGTGCCGCCGATGAAATTCCCGATGCGCCTGCCGCCCTGTACCTGCGCCCGACCTTAATCGGTACCGATCCCGTTATCGGCAAGGCCGGCTCTCCTTCCGAAACCGCCCTGCTGTATATTTTGGCTTCCCCCGTCGGCGACTATTTCAAAGTCGGCTCGCCCGTCAAAATTTTAGTAGAAACCGAACACATCCGCTGCGCCCCGCACATGGGCCGCGTCAAATGCGGCGGCAACTACGCTTCCGCGATGCACTGGGTGCTGAAGGCGAAAGCCGAATACGACGCAAATCAAGTGCTGTTCTGCCCGAACGGCGACGTACAAGAAACCGGCGCGTCCAACTTTATTCTGATTAACGGCGATGAAATCATTACCAAACCGCTGACCGACGAGTTTTTGCACGGCGTAACCCGCGATTCCGTACTGACGGTTGCCAAAGATTTGGGCTATACCGTCAGCGAACGCAATTTCACGGTTGACGAACTCAAAGCTGCGGTAGAAAACGGTGCGGAAGCCATTTTGACCGGTACGGCCGCGGTCATTTCCCCGGTAACTTCTTTCGTGATTGACGGCAAAGAAATCGAAGTGAAAAGCCAAGAACGCGGCTATGCCATCCGTAAGGCGATTACCGACATCCAGTACGGTTTGGCAGAAGACAAATACGGCTGGCTGGTTGAAGTGTGCTGATGCTTTAAACAAAAAAATGCCGTCTGAAACCCGTTTGACGTTTCAGACGGCATTTTCGCGTTCGGACCGTTTCCGCCACGCCTGCCGCAAGTCGGGCATTTCTCTGGAAATACGCTTCAGACGGCAAACCGCCGCCCGAAACCGATACGCGGCACGGACGGCGCACGGATTTGAAAACGGCGGATTATCCCTCGGTGCTCAAGGCATTGATGCTGTAACCGCCATCAACGTAAGTGATTTCGCCGGTAATGCCGGACGACAGGTCGGACAGCAGGAAGGCGGCGGTATTGCCGACTTCTTCGATGGTAACGTTGCGGCGGAGGGGATTGTGGGCGGCGACGTGTCCCAAGAGTTTGCCGAAATCGGCGATGCCGGAGGCGGCAAGCGTTTTAATCGGGCCGGCGGAAATGCCGTTGCAGCGGATGCCTTCTTTGCCCAAACAGGCGGCGGTAAAGCGGATGCCCGCCTCAAGGCTGGCTTTTGCCATACCCATCACGTTGTAATTCGGAATCGCGCGCACCGCGCCCAAGTAGCTCAGGGCGACGATGGCGGAGTTTCTGCCGCGCATCATCGGACGGGCGGCTTTTGCCAATGCGGGCAGGCTGTATGCGGAAATTTCGTGTGCGGTGTTGAACGCTTCGCGGCTGATGCTGTCGAGGAAATCGCCGCTCAAGGCTTCTTTCGGCGCGAAGCCGATGGAATGCACCAAACCGTCCAAGCCGTCCCAATGTTTGCCCAAATCGGCGAACACTTGGTTGATTTCGTCGTCGCTGGCGACATCGCAGCGGAACACGAGTTCGGAATCCAATTCCGCCGCCATTTTGCGGACGCGCTCTTCCAGTTTGTCCACAACGTAGGTAAACGCCAGTTCCGCGCCTTGTTCGCGGCAGGCTTTGGCGATGCCGTAAGCGATGGAACGCTCGGAAATCATGCCGGTAATCAGAATTTTTTTGCCTTGCAGAAAACCCATTTTGTATCCTTCAAATAGTGTTCGGTTCGTTCTAAACCGTTGATTATAGCAAATTGTCCCTGTTTCTGTGTTTTCACGTTGCAGCGTGCAAACGGCAATGCCGTCTGAAGCGGATTTCAGACGGCATTGGACGTTTCAAATACGGTTTAAGGCATCAGATGCCGCGCAACAATTCGTTCACGCTGGTTTTCGCACGGGTTTGCGCATCCACGCGTTTGACGATGACGGCGCAGTAGAGGCTGTGGCTGCCGTCTTTGGAAGGCATACTGCCGGACACGACAACCGAACCGGCCGGTACGCGGCCTTGATAAATTTCGCCGGTGGTGCGGTCGAAGATTTTGGTGGATTGACCGATGAACACGCCCATCGAAATCACGCTGCCTTCTTCGACAATCACGCCTTCGACGATTTCGGAACGCGCACCGATGAAGCAGTTGTCTTCAATGATGGTGGGTGCGGCCTGCAGGGGTTCGAGTACGCCGCCGATGCCGACACCGCCGCTCAAGTGCACATTTTTACCGATTTGCGCGCAAGAGCCGACGGTCGCCCAAGTATCAACCATCGCACCTTCGTCAACGTATGCGCCGATGTTGACGTAAGACGGCATCAGCACGACATTTTTCGCCACAAAGCTGCCGCGGCGCGCAACGGCACCGGGTACGGCGCGGAAACTTGCGGCGCGGAACTCGTCTTCAGACCAGTCGGCAAACTTGGTCGGCACTTTGTCAAAGTATTTGTTCACGCCGTCGTTGAGGACTTCGTTGTCTTGGATGCGGAAGGACAGCAACACGGCTTTTTTCGCCCATTCGTTGACTTTCCACTCGCCCACGCCCAAGCGTTCGGCGACGCGCAATTTGCCGGAATCGAGCTGGCGGATGGTTTCCAACACGGCTTCTTTGACTTCGGGAGCAACAGTGGACGGGGTGATGTCCGCGCGGTTTTCAAAGGCGGTTTCGATGATGTTTTGCAAAGACATAATGTTTCCTTATGTGAGATGTTTCGTGGGACGCTTGCCGGTATTTTCAGGCAGTATGTTCATTTGAAATGAATGCGCTATTGTGCCACGCAAACGCATATTCGTCAGCAATACGCGGGCGGTTGCCGAACATTGGCATTCCGGAATCGGGCGGGCGGCAGGCATATGTTGTTTTCCGCGCCCGAATCAATACAGAAAGGCGGCGGTACTTTTATGCCGCGCCGCCGCCTTTCAGACGGCATTCGCGGTAAAACGCCATCAGCCCTTCGGTCGAGGCATCGTGTACGGACGTTCCGCCTTCCAGTTCGCCGATGATGGTTTTCGCCAACTGTTTGCCGTACTCAACCCCCCACTGATCGAAGGGGTTGATGTTCCAGATTACGCCTTGTACAAAAGTTTTGTGTTCGTAAGCCGCCATCAGCATACCCAGATTGTAGGGCGTGAGGCGGTCGAGCAGGATGCTGTTGCTGGGGCGGTTGCCGGGGAACTCTTTGTGCGGCGCAAGGCGTTCGCGTTCCGCTTCGGGCAAATCTGCCAACTCGGCGCGGGCTTCGTCCAAGGTTTTGCCTTTCATCAGGGCTTCAGCCTGTGCAAAGGCGTTGGCAACGGTAAAACGGCTGCGTCCGTCCTCCACGCCCTGCGCCGTCATCGGGACGATAAAGTCGCAGGGAATCAGGCGCGTGCCTTGGTGGAGCAGTTGGAAATAGGCGTGCTGGCAGTTGACCCCTTCACCGCCGAACACGATGCCGCCCGTTTTGCACGCGGCGGGACTGCCGTCTGAAGCGCGGCTTTTGCCCAAACTCTCCATATCGAGCTGGTTCAGCCACGCCAGCAGCAGGCGCAGGTTGTGGCTGTACGGAACGGCAGTCTGCCCATCCGCGTGCTGGAAATTGTTATACCACACGGCAATCAGTGCCATTAAAACGGGGATATTATGACGCGTCGGCGTACTGAAAAAATGCCTGTCCATCGCGTGCGCCCCCGCCAACAATTCCCGAAAACACGCCCCGCCGACGGCGACCATCACAGGAAGCCCGACAGGCGACCAGACGGAATAGCGTCCGCCCACCCAGTCGTACATCGCAAACACACGTTCCGCCGCAATGCCGAAACTTTGCGCCGCTTCCGTATCGGCAGACACCGCGCAAAAATGGCGCGCCGTTTCGGATTCCGAAAACCCCGCACCGCGATACCACGCCTTGACCGCCTGTGCATTGAGCAGGGTTTCCGGTGTTTTAAAGGACTTGCTGGCAACGCAAAACACCGCCGTTTCAGGGTTCAGACGGCATAAAACCGCATCCAGGCAGGCAGGGTCGGCGTTGGCGGCAAAATGGACGGCAATATGCCGTCTGAACGGCTCGAGTGCCTGCACGCACATTGCCGGCCCGAGGTCGGATCCGCCTATGCCGATGTGGACAAAATCCGTAATCCGTTTCCCAGTTATCCCCTGATACGAACCGTCGTCCAAACTGTGTGCAAACTTCAACGCACGATTTAACTCGCGGCGGATTTCGGGCAACACGTCCCTGCCGTCCACATAAACGGCATCCGCACCGTCGGGCAGGCGCAACGCCGTGTGCAGCGCGGCACGCCCCTCGCTGCCGTTGACTTTCGCACCCGTCTGCAAATCATGCATTTTCCGTCCGAGCCCTGCCGCATCTGCAAGGTTACAGAGCAGTTGAAGCGTATCTTCCCCAAGCCGGTTCTTGCTGTAATCGAACAACATGCCGTCCAAACGTTCGTGCATACGGTCAAAGCGGTCCGGTTCGCAGGCAAAGCGGTCGCGCAAAAGGACATGACGCGTATCCTGATAATGGCGTTCGAGCGCATACCATGCACGGGTAAAAGCATTCATCTGTTTTCCTTGATTTTTCAGAACCGGATTAAAATGTAGCAGAATGTAGTTTAACAAACGGCAGCGGCTTTGGCGAATCACGGAAACACTACGCCCCGCTTTCAGACGGCAGTAGAATTGATTTTTATCAAGCAGGATACCGATGAAGGTGCAGGATGCAAAAAACTTGTGCTATTCTTTGTAATCAAATGAAAGACGGGGGTTATCGTCTGTAAGATACCTACAAGATGCCGCACGACGGCGCGGTTGGCAAAAGAAAGCGGCACACCGCTTCGCAAATTGTTGTTTCTTCCCATTTTCCTCAGGAGCAGGTCGATATGAAGGTTTCCCCACAAACGGCAATGACGCTTCGCCAAATCATGCTGATGAACTTCGGATTCTTCGGCATCCAATACAGCTTCGGTTTGCAGCAGACCGCCATCAACCCCATCTTCAGCTTTCTTCAGGCCGACCCCGCACAACTGCCCGTCCTCAATATGGCGGGCCCGATTACCGGACTGCTCGTGCAGCCCATCATCGGCGCGATGTCCGACCGCACTTGGATACCCGGCCTGGGTCGCCGCCGTCCGTATTTCCTCATCGGCGCAATCGGGTGCAGCCTCTGCCTCTTCATCTATCCGCACGTTACCGCCCTGTGGGTCGCCGTCATGCTGCTCTGGCTGCTCGACATCAGCAACAACACCGCCATGGAACCTTTCCGCGCCTTCGTTGCCGACACCGTTCCCGAGAAACAGCAGCCTACCGGCTTTCTGATGCAGTCCGTGTTTACCGGATTGGGCATCACGCTGGCAAACGTCTCCCTCTACATCTTCCAACAAATCGGCTGGCTCAAACAAACCTCCGAAGCAGGCATCCCCTACTGGGTATTCGGTTCTTTCTACATCGGCGCGGCCTGTTCCATCGGCTCGGTGCTCATTACCATCCTCTCCACGCAGGAAAAAATGCCCACAGGCAAAGAAGCCGCCGAGCTGAAAGCCAAAACGGGCAATCCCTTTGGCGCAGTCAAAGACATCTTCGCCGCCATCAAAGAAATGCCCAAAACCCTGTGGCAGCTCGCCCTTGTGTACCTCTTCCAGTGGTACGCCCTCTTCATCTACTGGCAATACATCTCCCACAGCATCGTCCAATCCGTCTGGCACTCGACCGCCGCCGACAAAGCCGCCTACGAACAGGCAGTCGCTTGGACGGGTCTGGTCAACGGTTTCTACAACATCGTAACCTTCGTTTCCGCGTTTGGACTGATGTGGCTCGCACGCAAATACGCCGCCAAATACGTCCACGCCTTCGCCGTTTCCCTTGCTGCCGCCGCACTATTGGCAATTCCCCATATTTCCGACAAATACCTCATGTTCGCACCCATGATCGGTTTCGGTGTAGGTTGGGCAAGCATGATGGGCGTGCCGTTCATGATTGTCGTCAACTCCATCCCCAAAGCGCGTTACGGCGTGTACATGGGCATCGTCAACATGATGATCGTCATCCCCATGCTGATCGAAACCGTAACCTTCGGTTGGGTTTACAACACCTTTCTCGGCGCGGATCCCGCCAACGCCATGACCTTTGCCGGCATTTTCCTCGCCGTCGCCGCCGTCCTGACGCTGGGCATCAAAACCAAAGGCAAACCGTCCGAATCCTGACGAATCCCGCCCCTGCCGTGCCGTCTGAAGGCAGCCGCCCTGCAAACGGCAGCCGGCCAGATTAATTACAGGCGAATAAATGCCGGACAGCCGCCTAATAAGGTATAATCGCATCCGATTCCGTCCCGTTTGCCGCCCGCAGGCGGGATGTCGGCGGTTTCCATCTTACCGGGAACACGCCGATACTGTTTTTTAACGATATTTCTTACATTTTATTCCAATTACTTTACGGGGCTAGAATATGGCTAAAAATGGGGGATTTTCTTTGTTCGCAAAGAAAGAAAAACGCTTTATCTTTGAAGGCAGGCATTCCGCCTCCGACAAACTGGTCAACGGCGAAGTATCTGCGTTTACCGAAGAAGAGGCGCGCAAAAAACTGGCCAAACGCGGCATCCGCCCGTTGCAGGTTACCCGTGTGAAAACAAGCTCCAAGCGCAAAATCACACAAGAAGACATCACCGTCTTCACCCGCCAGCTGTCCACGATGATCAAGGCGGGCCTGCCGCTGATGCAGGCATTTGAAATCGTGGCACGCGGACACGGCAACCCGTCTATGACGGAAATGCTGATGGAAATCCGCAGCAATGTGGAACAGGGCAGCACGTTGAGCCGCGCATTCTCGAACCACCCGAAATATTTCGACCGCTTCTACTGCAACCTGGTTGCGGCGGGCGAAACGGGTGGCGTGTTGGAAAGCCTGCTGGACAAATTGGCAGTCTATAAAGAAAAAACCCAGGCCATCCGCAAAAAGGTAAAAACCGCACTGACCTATCCAGTATCCGTCATCGCCGTCGCCATCGGTTTGGTATTCGTGATGATGATTTTCGTACTGCCTGCCTTTAAAGAGGTTTACGCCAATATGGGCGCGGAGCTTCCCGCACTGACCCAAACAGTGATGGATATGTCCGACTTTTTCGTCTCATACGGCTGGATGGTGCTGATCGCACTGGGCTTTGCTATATACGGCTTCCTTAAATTGAAGGCGCGTTCGATTAAAATCCAACGGCGTATGGATGCCATACTGCTGCGTATGCCGATTTTCGGAGACATTGTCCGCAAAGGGACGATTGCCCGCTGGGGCAGGACGACGGCGACGCTGATTGCGGCAGGCGTGCCTTTGGTCGATGTATTGGACTCCACTGCCGGCGCGGCGGGCAATTTAATCTATGAAGAAGCCACCCGGGAAATCCGTACGCGCGTCATCCAAGGTCTGTCTATGACTTCCGGGATGCGTGCAACGGAACTGTTTCCCAATATGATGGTGCAGATGTCATCTATCGGCGAAGAATCGGGTTCTTTGGACGATATGCTCAACAAAGCCGCCGAATTTTATGAAGACGAGGTGGACAATGCGGTCGGCCGGCTGTCCGCTATGATGGAGCCGATCATTATCGTGATTTTGGGCTTGGTCATCGGTACGCTCCTGGTGGCGATGTATCTGCCGCTGTTCAACTTGGGTAACGTGGTCGGCTGATTTGCCGCACAGATCCGGCGCGGATTCGCTCTGCGCCGGTTTGTTTTTGTTTTGAATACATTGAGAACAAAATATGTCTGATTTGTCTGTATTGTCGCCGTTTGCCGTACCTTTGGCAGCAGTTTTCGGTTTATTGGTCGGAAGTTTCTTAAACGTCGTCATTTACCGCGTGCCGGTCATGATGGAACGCGGCTGGACGGTATTTGCCAAAGAACATTTAAACCTGCCGCTGACCGATGAGGAAAGCCGCACCTTCAACCTGATGAAACCGGATTCCTGCTGCCCCAAATGCCGCGCACCGGTACGCGCGTGGCAGAATATTCCGATTGTCAGCTACCTGCTCCTGCACGGCAAATGCGCCTCCTGCCAAACCAAAATCAGCATACGCTACCCCTCTATCGAGCTGCTGACCGGCGTATTGTTCGGGCTGGTCGCCTGGCAATACGGCTGGTCTTGGATTACGCTGGGCGGATTGGTACTGACCGCGTTTCTGATTTCCCTGACCTTTATCGATGCGGACACCCAATACCTACCCGACTCGATGACATTACCCTTAATTTGGCTGGGGCTGATATTTAATTTGGACGGCGGCTTCGTGCCTTTGCAGTCTGCCGTTTTAGGTGCGGTTGCCGGCTATGGTTCGATATGGCTTTTATGCGCGGCATATAAACTGATTAAAGGCGAAATCGGTATGGGCAACGGAGATTTCAAACTGATTGCCGCATTGGGCGCGTGGCTCGGCATATCCGCATTGCCCGTGCTGATTTTTGTTTCCTCGCTGATCGGTTTGGTCGCGGCAATCGTTATGCGCGTCGCCAAGGGGCAGCATTTTGCCTTCGGCCCCGCACTGACAGTTTCGGGCTGGATAATTTTTACGGCAAACGATTCCGTATGGCGGGCGGTCAACTGGTGGCTGACCCATCCGGTGCTGTAAGATGACGGTATGGGTCGGACTGACCGGCGGAATCGGCAGCGGCAAATCGGCAGCCGCGCAATGTTTTGCCGATTTGGGCGTGCCGCGCATCGATGCGGACGCGGCGGCGCACTCGCTGACGGCTTCAGACGGCATCGCCCTGCCGGAAATCAGGCGGCTGTTCGGCGACACCGTTTTCGACACACAGGGTTTGTTGCGGCGCGACATATTGCGTAAAGAAATCTTTGCCTCCCCATCGCGAAAAGCCTTGCTCGAATCCGTGATGTTGCCGCTGATTTTCTTAGAAATCAAAAAACAGCAAGAAACCTTTACCGATGCGGCTTACGGCATTGTCGAAATTCCGCTGCTGACGGAAAAGCGTCAATTTATCAGCCTGATACGGCGTGTCCTGACCATAAGCGCACCTTTGGAAAAACGTATCGGCAGGGTGATGGCCCGCAGCGGGCTGACGCGCGGCGAGGTGGCGGCCGTCATCAGCCATCAGGCATCCGAATCCGAACGCCTGCTGCTTGCAGACGATGTGCTGCTCAATGACGGCAGCCTCAAAAGCCTGCGTGATAAAACAATGCGCCTGCACACGTTTTATTCAGGAATTTTCGCCTTAAAACCAACACAAGGAAAACACAATGGCTGAGTCGCGGCAAACACGCCTCCAGGTCGAATGTCCGACCTGTCAAACGGCAGTAGTATGGGAACCCGAAAACGCATTCCGCCCCTTCTGTTCGCAACGCTGCAAACTGATCGACTTGGGCGGATGGGCAGACGGGAAATATACGGTTTCCGGCCAAACGGAAAGTTTGCCGGAAATATCCGAACCCGACGGAGCATACCGCTGACCGCCCCTCCTTCCCGGCAAACACCCTGAAAGTCAAATGCCGTCTGAAACAAACACGCTTCAGACGGCATTTTCATTCTCAAACCTAATCGTTGGTATTTGCCGTTACCTCTTCCAATGAAGTAATGCCCTGCATAACTTTCAAAATACCGGCCCGGCGCAAATCCACCATACCCTCCTTATAGGCAACGTCCAAAATATCCACTTCCGTACCGTTGTTCATAATCACACGCTGCATTTCTTCGCTGATGGGCATAACCTCATACACGCCCGCACGCCCTTTATAACCCTGCCCCCGGCAACGGTCGCAACCGACGGCGCGGTAAAGTTTCCAATCTTTTGCAAGGTCCTCATCGGTGAAGCCGACTTCCTTCAAAGCAGAGGCAGACGGACGTTCCACTTCCTGTTTGCAGCTCGAACACAGCCTGCGTAAAAGACGCTGCGCCATAATCAGGCTGACCGAACTGGCAATATTAAACGGCGCGACACCCATATTCAGCATACGCGACAACGTCGCCGGCGCATTATTCGTGTGCAGTGTGGAAAACACCATATGCCCTGTTTGTGCCGCCTTAATCGCAATATCGGCAGTTTCCAAATCACGAATCTCACCGACCATAATGATGTCCGGGTCCTGACGCAGGAAAGACTTCAAAGCAGCGGCAAAAGTCAGACCCTGCTTATCATTGACGTTAACCTGATTGATGCCTGGCAGGTTAATCTCGGCAGGGTCTTCCGCCGTTGCAATATTTACCGACTCCGTATTCAAAATATTCAAACAGGTATAGAGCGACACCGTCTTACCCGAACCCGTCGGACCGGTTACCAGCACCATCCCGTAAGGACGGTGAATCGCCTCCAACAACAATTTTTTCTGAAACGGCTCAAAACCGAGCTGGTCGATGTTCAAAGACGCGGCATCGGAATTCAAAATCCGCATCACAACCTTTTCGCCAAACAGCGTCGGCAATGTGCTGACACGGAAATCGACAGGCTTGCCACCCTTTTGAAAGGTCAGCTGCATCCTGCCGTCCTGCGGTATCCGTTTTTCGGAAATGTCCAAACGCGACATTACCTTAATCCGGGAAGCAAGCTGCCCCCTTACCGCAATGGGCGGCTGAACCACCTCGCGGAGCTGCCCGTCCACACGGAAACGGATACGGGCATTATGTTCGTAAAACTCAAAATGGATGTCTGATGCCCCGCTGCGCAAGGCATCAGACAAAGTTTTATGGATAAACCTCGGAACAGGGCCGTCCTCAGCCTCCTCATTGTCAATATACAGGGTGTGGCTTTCCTCTTCCTCCTGCCCCTCCCCAAGCTCCTGAAGCAGCGATGTCGAACGCGAACCCACCCAATCGAGCAAACCCGCCAACTGGTCATCCTCGACAATGACCAACTCAACCTCAATCCCTGTGGCAGAAACGGTTTTCTGAATTTGCGGCATCTGTGTCGGATCCGAAACCGCAAAAAATACTTTGTTGCCCCGACGGAAAACCGGCACACAGTGGAACTCCACCATCTGCTCTTCCGTCAATATACCCATCAGCACCCTGTGGCGCGGATAGTAGCGCAAATCGAAAACCGAATAACTGAACACCCTTGCAATCAATGCCGCAAGCGACTTGGGCGAAATGACGCCGTCTGAAAACAGTATCGGCAACACTTCCTTACCCGCCTGCGACTCCTTGTAGTAATGCTCGGCCTGCTCAACAGTAACCACCTGGTTTTGAACCAGAATCCTCAGCAAACCTACGCTCATACGACCTTATCCCCAAATTTATTCATTGTTATACCAATATAACTTTTGTCATTGAATATTATCGGCGAACAGATTATCAAAAAAACAACCGCCTTGCAAATTCGGCATATTTCCATATATCCTAGCAAACGGGCGGCATACGCCTTTTCTCCCTTATATATTGCGCCCCATCAAAGGGTGCATTACTTTTTTAACCATCCCCGTTGACAGCCGAGTAAAAAGGTTTTTATGCCATCATCAAAATTAATATTTTCTTCTTCTGCCATATCATCCACATTAAAAAATGCGTCCCAAAAAAACATACCCCGTTTCCGGGCAGAAAAGTTTCCATACAATGCAAAACAAGCCTTTCATATCGCTGAAAGGCTTGTTTTACTTTGGTTTGCTATCGCCGATTATTACGCATTGCATCGGCTTGGAAACCCCGTTTTTAGGGCTTAAACCTCGCCAACAGGAATCGAACCTGTATTTTACGCTTAGGAGGCATACGTTCTATCCGTTGAACTATGGCGAGCCGAAATGAAAGGGGAGATTTTAACCCTTTCCGGCAACAAAAGACAAGATGCCGGCAGCAATCAACGGCCCGACAGGGATACCGCCCATAAATGCCACCCCGATGACCGTACCGATCAGCAAGCCCGTTATCAATACCGGCTGCTGTCCCATCAAAGGCACGCCGCGCCCGGCAATCCACGCTACAAAAATACCGATGGCGACGGCTGCCGCCATTTTAAGGTTGAGAAATCCGGCGGCAGGCGGTATCTGAATTCTGCCTGAAACCAAAGGGCTCAAAACGGACACGGTCAATATAATGATGCCGATATTCAAACCGTGTTTTTCAATCAGAGGGACAAACTGCACCAATGCCGTCTGCTGCATCAGCAGCAATATGGTTGCCGAAATCGTAATCGAATTGTTTTGGCTGATTACCCCCAAAAAAATCATCGCAACCAGAAACAGGGAAACAAAACTGACATTCATCGCCTCAAGACACCCTGACCAAAGATTCCTTCGCCAGCTGAATCATGGCATCCTTCACTTCGCTGTCGGGCAGGGCATCCAAGGCGGCAACGGCACAATCGACTGCTTTGCGCGCCTCGCCTATTGAATATGCCAAAGCATCCGAACGGACGACATAATCGTGGATTTTCTCAAAATAGCTGCGATCTGCATTTTCTAAAGCAGTACGCACATCATTTGCCACCTGTTCGGAACCTTGCCTCATCAAATAAATCAAAGGCAGGGTCGGTTTCCCCTCCGCCAAGTCGTCGCCGACGTTTTTACCTGTTTCTTCGGTTTCCCCCGAATAATCCAGCACATCGTCAATAATTTGGAATGCCGTACCGACGTACATACCGTAATCTTTCAAGGCCTGTTCGTGTTCGGGGGAAGCCTTGCCCAAAATTGCGCCGACTTGAGCGGCAGCTTCAAACAGTTTAGCCGTTTTATATTGGATGACTTGGATATATTGTTCTTCGGTAATGTCCGTATTGCCGATGTTCATCAGCTGCATGACTTCGCCCTCGGCAATAATGTTGGTTGCATCCGCCATCACTTCCAAAACGCGCATACTGCCCGAGGCAACCATCAGTTGAAAGGCGCGCGTGTATAAAAAGTCGCCAACCAACACTGCCGCCGCATTGCCGAACAGATTGTTTGCCGTTGCCCGCCCACGGCGCAAATCGCTTTCATCGACGACATCGTCGTGCAGGAGGGTGGAAGTGTGGATAAACTCGACCATCGCTGCCAGCGAATACAGTTTCTCGTCATCATAACCGACCGCCTTACCCGCCAAAATCGTCATAATCGGACGCAGGCGTTTGCCGCCCGCGCTGATGATATATGTACCGATTTGCGAAATCAGTGCGACATCGGATTGCACCGCACGGTTGATGACTTCATTGACTTTGGCAAGGTCTTCAGGCAGATGTCGCTGGAAATAGGGCAGATTCTCGAGCATGGCAGACTCTCAGGTTTACGTTTCCGTCAAACGGCAGATACCGCTTGAAAGCTGATTTAAATAGCGGGCAATTATATCAGCAAAGCCATCAGGGTACATCTTTTCAGACGGCATATGGTTATCCGAACCGCGCAAACTTTGACAAAACAGGCAAATAACAATACAATGCCAAGCTTCGCACAATGGTGTGCGGATATTAACCATAACCCTTATGGAGTTGAGTATGTACGCGGTCGTAAAAACCGGCGGCAAACAGTATAAAGTTTCCGTCGGCGAAAAATTGAAAGTAGAACAGATACCAGCCGAACTCGACAGCCAAATCGAACTGACCGAAGTTTTGATGATTGCTGACGGCGAATCTGTAAAAGTTGGCGCACCTTTTATCGAAGGTGCAAAAGTAACGGCTAAAGTAGTGGCACATGGTCGTGGCGAAAAAGTCCGCATCTTCAAAATGCGCCGCCGCAAACACTACCAAAAACGCCAAGGCCACCGCCAAAATTTCACCCAAATCGAAATCGTGGCAATCGCCTAACCTTAAAACTTAGGAGCATTACAAATGGCAAGTAAAAAAGCAGGCGGCAGCACCCGTAACGGTCGCGATTCAGAAGCCAAACGCTTGGGCGTTAAAGCCTACGGCAACGAGCTGATTCCCGCAGGTTCCATCATCGTACGCCAACGCGGTACCAAATTCCACGCAGGCGACAACGTAGGCATGGGCAAAGACCACACTTTGTTCGCCAAAGTTGACGGTTATGTCGAATTCAAAACCAAAGGCGCGCTGAACCGTAAAACTGTCAGCATCCGTCCTTACACCGGTTCTGAAGAATAATCCAACCGATACCTGAAGCCGCATCTTTTCACGATGCGGCTTTTTATAGTGGATTAAATTTAAATCAGGACAAGGCGACGAAGCCGCAGACAGTACAAATAGTACGGCAAGGCGAGGCAACGCCGTACTGGTTTAAATTTAATCCACTATACATACCCCACACCCGATTTGATACACATTAAGCTGAAAGTAAAAATCCGCATACACCCTCCCCTGCATATTTCTTCAACAGTGGGTTTTGATATAATCGCCTATCTGTTACAGATAGTTCAAACGGCATTCAAGCCCTTACCAATGCCGTCTGAAATCATCGGCATCCGCCTATGCAAAGGATATTTTATGAGTTTACACAGCGACATCCTCGTCGTCGGCGCAGGTCCGGCGGGTTTAAGTTTTGCAGCCGAACTTGCCGGCAGCGGTTTGAAAGTTACCCTGATCGAACGCAGCCCACTGACTGTTCTGCAAAATCCTCCCTATGACGGACGCGAAATCGCCCTGACCCATTTTTCCCGCGAAATCATGCAGCGTTTGGGTATGTGGGACAAAATTCCCGAAAACGAAATCTACCCTTTGCGCGATGCCAAAGTGCTGAACGGACGTTCCGATTACCAGCTCCACTTTCCCCAACCGACTGAAGCGCGCGGCGAACCTGCCGACTGTTTGGGCTATCTGATTTCCAACCACAATATCCGCCGTGCCGCCTATGAAGTCGTATCACAACTCGACAATGTCAGCATTCTGACCGATACGGTTGTCAAAGAAGTCAAAACATCTGACAACGAAGCACAAGTCATTTTGGAAAACGGCAAAATCCTGACTGCACGCCTGCTTTTGGCAGCAGACAGCCGTTTCTCACAAACCCGCCGACAACTCGGTATTTCTTCAGATATGCACGATTACAGCCGAACCATGTTCGTCTGCCGCATGAAACATACTCTTTCCAACCAACATACCGCTTACGAATGCTTCCATTACGGGCGCACCATTGCCCTGCTGCCCTTGGAAGAACACCTGACCAATACCGTCATTACCGTCGATACCGATAAAATCAACAGCGTTCAAAACCTTTCGCCCGAAGAATTGGCCGCAAGCGTAAAAGAACAGCTCAAAGGCAGGCTCGGCAATATGGAACTGGTCAGCAACATCCACCATTACCCACTTGTCGGTATGATTGCCAAACGTTTCTACGGCAAACGCAGCGCGCTGATTGGCGATGCCGCCGTCGGTATGCACCCCGTTACCGCACACGGTTTCAACTTGGGTCTGTCCAGCGCGGATATTCTGGCCAAACTGATACTCGAAGCCGAACAGCGCGGTCAGGACATCGGCGCGGCTTCCTTGTTGGAAAGATACAGCAGCAAACATATGCTGCACGCCCATCCGCTTTATCACGGCACCAATATGATGCTGAAGCTGTTTACCAACGAAACCGCACCGGCAAAACTGTTGCGCGGCTTAGTATTGCGTGCCAGCAACAATTTCCCGCCGCTGAAAAAGCTGATTACTAAACAACTGACTGGTTAAAATCATATAAAAAATGCCGTCTGAAACATGTTCAGACGGCATTTTTGTGTTACGAACCGTTTTGCGGTTTCCATATCCTTGGCAGACGGTTTGCAGCAGATTCGCATACGGCAGATGTTTCAAGCAGAAGGGAAACACGATAAAAATAAAAAAGCCTCCGAACAATCGGAGGCTTTGTTTGCCAAACAGAAATTATTTCAGTTTAGTTTCTTTATACACTACGTGTTTGCGGGCAACTGGGTCAAATTTTTTGATTTCCAATTTGCCGGGCATAGTGCGTTTGTTTTTGGTAGTGGTATAGAAATGACCAGTACCTGCACTGGATTCCAGTTTGATTTTATCGCGCATTGCAGTAATCCTTAATTAAATAGTGTTTAAATTAAGCTTCACCGCGAGCACGCAAATCAGCCAATACGACATCAATGCCTACTTTGTCGATGGTACGCAATGCAGCGTTAGAAACGCGCAGGCGAACCCAGCGGTTTTCACTTTCTACCCAAAAACGACGTGATTGCAAGTTGGGCAAAAAACGGCGTTTGGTTTTGTTGTTGGCGTGCGATACGTTGTTGCCGGACATCGGGCGTTTGCCGGTCACTTTGCAAACTCGTGCCATAATCAGTCTCCAAACTTCTAAAATAGTAAAACGCGATTTATACCACGAAAAACAGTGTTAGTTCAAGTGTTTTAAAGAAAAACTGCTGTTTTGCGCGGGTAAGCCGCCCGAGTGTCGCATCTGCGGAACGTTTGCAGGTGCAAAACAGATGGCACGCGATTATAGCGGATTTCGGGAACTGCTGCATTCAAAATGCCGTCCGAATATATAGTGGATTAAATTTAAATCAGGACAAGGCGACGAAGCCGCAGACAGTACAGATAGTACGGCAAGGCGAGGCAACGCTGTACTGGTTTAAATTTAATCCACTATATTTCCAGTATTTTCAGACGGCATTTCAAGTTTTCAAATCCCTCAATGTCCACCACCGCCACTGCTGTGGAACGGCGGTTTTGCCAGCCATATGACAGGAATCATGATGATGAACAGCAGGCTGCCCGCCATAAAGATTTCGTTCGAGCCGATGATGAAGCCCTGTTGCGTGATGGTGTTGTTGATGATGCCTAGGGTTTGACTGTCGGAAATGCCTTGTTGGGACAAATGCGCCGCCGTTTCGTGCAATGTTGCGGAATAGGGCGTGATGTGTTCGGCAAAGCGTGTATGGTGCAACGCTTCACGCCGTTCCCACAGGGTACTGACGAATGATACGCCGACACCGCCCATCAGCACGCGCAAGAAATTCGACAAGCTGCTGGCAGCGGCAATCTGCCCTCCCTTCATGTGTGACAAGGTGATGGTGGTCAGCGGCAGAAAAAACATGGCGACACCGACACCTTGCCAAAACTGAGGCCAGATGACGTTGCCGATATCCATATCGGCATAAAAATCCGTACGCCAATAGAAAGTAAAGGCAAAGGTCAGGAAGCTGGCAGTTACGAGCAGGCGCATATCGGCCTTGTTGCCGAATCTGCCGATAATGGGTGACAGGAAAACAGGAAGGATGCCGACAGGTGCGGCGGCAAGCCCTGCCCACGTGGAGGTATAGCCCAGGTTGGTCTGCAACACTAACGGCAGTAGGGTCAGCGTCCCCATATACACCATAAAACCCAATGATGTGGCAATTACGCCGACGGTAAAATTCCGATCTTTAAACAGCGATAAATCGACAATCGGATATTTTTCTCCCAATTCCCAAACAATAAAATACGACAAGCACACCAGTGCGGTTATGCCCAATGTGATGATTTCGCCCGAAGCGAACCAGTCGAGTTCCTTACCCCTGTCCAGCATCATCTGTAACGCGCCGATACCGACTACCATCAATGTAAGCCCGACATAGTCGGTCGGCATTTTAACGGTTTCCGTTTCCCGATATTTCAAATGTTTCCATGTAATCCATGCCGATATGATGCCGATGGGGATGTTGATGAAGAAAATCCAACCCCAATGCCAGTTTCCGGAAATCCAACCGCCGAGTATCGGCCCGAGAACAGGGGCGACAACGACGGTCATTGCCCACAATGCCAGTGCCAGCGTCCGTTTTGCGGGCGGATAGGATGCCATTAACAGGCTTTGCGATAAGGGAATCAGCGGCCCGGCGATAAAGCCCTGCAAGATGCGGAAAACAACCAGCGACTGAAGGTTGGGCGCGATGCCGCACAGCCACGATGTGATGACGAAACCGACGGCGGCGGCGGTAAACAGTTTGACCTCGCCGATACGTTTTGCCAAAAATCCCGTTAACGGCACGGAAACGGCGTTTGCCACAGCAAAAGAAGTAATAACCCACGTCCCCTGAGTGGTTGCCGCACCGAGGTTGCCGGCGATAACGGGAACGGCGACATTGGCGATAGTCGTATCTAAAACCTCCATAAATACGGCAAGCCCCAAAGACAGCGTAATCCATGCCAATGCCGCACCTTTAAGCGGTGGATAATCCATTGCGTTCTCCGTTTCAGACGGCATCAATGCGCGTATTGCTCAAGAATTTCGTCCACCAGCCTGTCAGCTTCCGACCAATCCGTGCCTTCAGTTTCCGGCAACACGGCATCCGGCGTTTTTGAAATAGGCGCGCCTGCGGCGGAAGTATCCACTTTAACTGTCATCGACAAACCGATACGCAACGGATGCCTGTCCACATCTTCGCGGTTCAGCACGATACGGACGGGGACGCGCTGCACCACTTTAATCCAGTTGCCCGTTGCGTTTTGCGCCGGAATCAGCGAAAACGCGCTGCCCGTACCTGCCGAAAACCCTGCCACCCTGCCGCGATAAACGGTTTGTTTACCGTACAAATCGGACACCAGCTCGGCAGGCTGTCCGATTTTCATATGCCGCAACTGCGTCTCTTTAAAATTGGCATCAACCCACACATCCGACAACGGCACCACCGCCATCAGCGGCGCACCGGCCGCCACCTGCTGTCCAACCTGTACTGAACGCTTTGCCACCTGACCGTCCACCGGCGCGCGGATTTGCGTCCGCTGAAGGTTCAACCACGCATCTTTCAACCTGCTGACTGCCGTCTGAACCGCCGGCTGTTCGTGCAAAGCGACCTGACCACCCAAAGCCGCACGTGCCGAAGATTCTTCCGCCAAAGCCGCCTTAACTGCCGCCTGAGCCTGAGACACTGCCGCACGGGCGTGTGCCAGCTCTTCGGCAGACACCGCGCCCGACTCCGCCAAAGCAGACCGGCGGCGTAAATCATCCTGCGCACGTGCCAAATCCGCTCGGCGCAAAGCAACCTGCGCCCCCGCCTGAGAAGTGGCGGCATTTTGCTGGCGGTTTTGCCGCACCGCCTGAATCAGCTCGTTTTTTGCCCGCTCATACGCCAACACATAATTGCCGTCGTCCAATACGGCCAACACATCGCCTTTCTTCACAACATCCGTATCATCATGCAACACCTTCCGCACCGTACCGCCCGTTTGCGGCGTAACCTGAACCACGCGTCCGACAACATAAGCGTCTTCCGTTTCCTCTTCGTGCTGCCACCATAAAAAAAACGCCGACCCGGCGGCTACGGCGGCAAGCGCGAACAGCAGCGTCAATGCCGTCAGGCGGCGTTTGCGTTTGGCTTGCGTGTTTTGAAGTTTTGTTTCGTCCGTGTGCGTATCCATAAGATTGGGTTCCGAATTTCCTGATTTCATATAAACAATGTTCTTTCAATAGGAGGCAGATTCTATATCCGCGCAATAACGCAATCAAGTCAGTATTTTAGATGCAATATTCAAAAAACAACGCTTCAGGCGGCAAAACTGAAAATATATTTCGTTTATATAGTGGATTAACAAAAATCAGGACAAGGCGACGAAGCCGCAGACAGTACAAATAGTACGGAACCGATTCACTTGGTGCTTCAGCACCTTAGAGAATCGTTCTCTTTGAGCTAAGGCGAGGCAACGCCGTACTGGTTTAAAGTTAATCCACTATATATGACACGGAAAACACCGCCGTCCAAACCATGCCGTCTGAAGAAAACTACACAGATACCGCCACTTATATTACAATCGCCGCCCGTGGTTCGAAAACCTCCCACACTAAAAAACTAAGGAAACCCTATGTCCCGCAATACCGAAGAGCTGCAAGGCATCTCGCTTTTGGGCAATCAAAAAACCCAATATCTGGCCGAATACGCGCCCGAAATTTTGGAAGCGTTCGACAACAAACATCCCGACAACGACTATTTCGTCAAATTCGTCTGCCCCGAATTCACCAGCCTCTGCCCCATGACCGGGCAGCCCGACTTCGCCACCATCGTCATCCGCTACATTCCGCACATCAAAATGGTGGAAAGCAAATCCCTGAAACTCTACCTCTTCAGCTTCCGCAACCACGGCGATTTTCATGAAGACTGCGTCAACATCATCATGAAAGACCTCATCGCCCTGACGGATCCGAAATACATCGAAGTGTTCGGCGAGTTCACACCGCGTGGCGGCATCGCCATTCATCCTTTCGCCAATTACGGCAAAGCAGGCACCGAGTTCGAAACATTGGCGCGTAAACGCCTGTTTGAGCACGACGCACAATAAACCATCCTTCCCATATTTCAGACGGCATTCCTTCGATACGATATGCCGTCTGAACGCCTTTCCGAAAGATTTTTATGTACGCATTGACTGCCGCACAGCAACAGAAGGCACTCTTCTGGCTGGTGCTTTTCCATATCCTCATCATCGCCGCCAGCAACTATCTGGTGCAGTTCCCCTTCCAAATTTTCGGCATCCACACCACTTGGGGTGCGTTTTCCTTTCCCTTCATCTTCCTCGCCACCGACTTGACCGTCCGCATTTTCGGTTCGCACTTGGCACGGCGGATTATCTTTTGGGTCATGTTCCCCGCCCTTTTGCTTTCCTACATCTTTTCCGTTTTGTTCCACAACGGCAGTTGGACAGGCTTGGGCGCGCTGTCCGAATTCAACACCTTTGTCGGACGCATCGCCTTGGCCAGCTTTGCCGCCTACGCGCTCGGACAAATCCTTGATATTTTTGTGTTCAACAAATTACGTCGTCTGAAAGCGTGGTGGATTGCCCCGACCGCATCAACCGTCATCGGCAACGCCTTGGATACGTTGGTATTTTTCGCCGTTGCCTTCTATGCAAGCAGCGATGAATTTATGGCGGCAAACTGGCAGGGCATCGCTTTTGTCGATTACCTGTTCAAACTCACCGTCTGCGGTCTGTTTTTCCTGCCCGCCTACGGCGTGATACTGAATCTGCTGACGAAAAAACTGACGGCCCTGCAAACCAAACAGGCGCAAGACCGCCCCGCGCCCTCGCTGCAAAATCCGTAAAACAGCCCTGCCGGGAATCGGGACGGTTGGGTTTTCTTTTATTTGCAAACACTGCCGGAACGGATAAATTCGGACTCCCGCCACTTCGTCATTCCCGCGAAAGCGGGAATCCGGTGCGTTGGGTTTCAGTCATTTCCGATAAACTCCTGCCGCGTTGTGTTTCTAGATTCCCGCTTTCGCAGGAATGACGGCAGTGCTTTCTTGGCTTATTTTCATTTTAATCAACTGCATAGTGGATTAACAAAAATCAGGACAAGGCGACGAAGCCGCAGACAGTACAGATAGTACGGAACCGATTCACTTGGTGCTTCAGCACCTTAGAGAATCGTTCTCTTTGGGCTAAGGCGAGGCAACGCCGTACCGGTTTTTGTTAATCCACTATAAATGCCGTCTGAAAACCTGTTTGCAGGTTTTCAGACGGCATTGTTTTCGTCGCCGGTTCAAACTTCAATCCGATTGAGACACGGTAACCGGTATGCCGCGCAAGCGCGTAAGCAGCGCGTCCGCCTTCTGTTTCTGCGCGGCAAACGCCGCCTTGTCCGCCTGCGTCAATTCGGGTGTCGGCAATGCGACCGAAACAGGATTGACGGGCTGCCCGTTGATGCGCGCCTCGTAATGCAGGTGCGGCCCGGTCGAACGCCCTGTCGAACCGACAAAACCGATGACCTCGCCGCCGCGCACATTGCCTTCCGCCTGCGAAAACGCGCTCAAATGCGCATACAGCGTTTCCACACCGTTGGCGTGGCGTATCATCACCGCGTTGCCGTATCCGCCCTTCCGGCCTTTAAAGGTAATCACGCCGTCGGCGGAAGCCCTGACCGGCGTTCCCTGCGGTGCGGCATAATCGATGCCCGTGTGCAGCCGCCAAGTGTGCAGGATGGGGTGCATACGGTAGCCGAACGGCGAAGAAATGCGCGTATAGACCAGCGGCTCGATGTTGAAGCCGCCTTTTTCCTGCAACACCCTGCCGTCTTCATCGTAATAATTGCCGCCCCCTCCGCCTTCCTTGTCCGAACGGTAATAGAACGCCTGATGCCTTGTACCGCCCTTGACGACTTCCGCCGCCAGAATATCGCCCGTCGCCATCTGCTGCCCGTGGAAATACAGACTGTCGTAAAGCAGGCGCACGGCATCGCCTTCCTTCAAACCGTCAAGGCTGAAGCGGCCGGCGAAAATCCCGCTTAAGGATTCGCGGATTTCGACGGGTACTTCCGCCTGCGCCAACGCGCCGCGCGCCGAAGTTTTGACCACGACCGAACGCAGCGTCGGCAAAACCTTCATATCCGCCTCAGAAGCCGACCGCCGCCATTCGCCGCCTTTTTTTTCCAAAGCAACCAGATTGCGCTCGCCGTCTTCGTCGGTAAAAAACTGCACTTCGCGCGCACTGCCGTCGCCGCCGACCAAAACATGAACCGACTGGTCGGCACGCAAATGCCGCAAATCGGCTTCGCCGCCATATTTTTCCGTGATTCGGGCAATCTCGTCCCGCGCCATACCCGAACGCGCCAGCACGTCCGCCAGCGAGTCGCCCGGCTGCACCGCCTCCTGCACCCAATATGCCGTCTGAACGCCGCTGCCGCCCCAAGACAGCGGCGGCAGATTTTGTTCCACGCGCTGCGGTCTGACGCGTCCCGTCCTCTCTGTCAAAGCAATGTATGCCGCCGACACCAAAATAATCGAAACGGCAAGCGCGCGCAGCGCGTATTTCCGATGTTTTGCCGAAAGTGGGAAGACAGCCATATTGTTCCTTTTTGACGGCGTTTGCGCCGAATCCTCTATAATGTTGCGCCTGACCTGCATTTCTGAAACGTCAAACGATGAAACTCACCCTCGCCATTCCCTCGCTCAATTTGGATAAAGACGAAACCCGAATACCTCTCTGCCTGCACGCCTTCAACAAAATCCTGCAATACGGCTCGCTGCACCGCCAAAGCTGCACGGCTTCGGCATTTTACGCGCGTTATTTGTGGTGCGGCAGACTGGCGGAACGCGCGGCGCAAAGCCTGAATATGCCGTCTGAAGCCGTTGCGCTCACCACGCCCGTTTGGCAAAAAATGGGGCTGCATCAGGCAAATGTCCTGACGGCGGAATATCTGAACGTCGGTACGGATGAAGCCGAACGCCTCTGCCGCGATTTGTCTGAATTTTACGCCGATACTCCCTGGCATTTCACGCCCGTCCTGCCCGAATTATGGCTGATTTCCCTTCCCCGCGCGTACCGCTGGGGCGCGAAGCCCGTTTTGGACTTGGGCGGATTGTTGGGCGCGGACGATCAGCCGGACGGAGAAGATGCGTTGGAATGGCTGCGCGTCCAAACCGAAATCCAAATGTGGCTGGCGGCGCACCCCGTCAACCATAACCGCAAGAAACGCGGGCTGCCCGAGTTGAACGGCTTATGGCTTTGGGACGGCACAAACGGCGGCGCGCAAGGCGGCACGCTTTTCGCCGATACGGTTTGGAGCCGTTTCCACCCCGACCGCCGCGCATTGCCCGACAACTTCCGCGCCTATGAAGAAACGGCGGCACACCTGCCCGACACGCACCATATCCTGTTTATGGACGATTTGCGCCTGACCGCCCTGACAGGGGACAGGGAACGGTATGCGGCAATATTGCAGCAGTGGGAAGAACGCTGGTTCGCACCGATCTACGAAGCCGTCCGCACCGGCAAAATCAAACGGCTGGACATCGCCACAGACGGATTAAACGGCGGCACGCTGACGTTTACCGCTGCGGACAGGTGGAAGTTTTGGCGCGGCGCGAAAGCCTTTGGCGGAATCTGGTGAACACGCCCGCCGCAACCGCAACAATGCCGTCTGAAGCCCGAATCGGGTTTCAGACGGCATTTCCGTATCCGTTCAGACCTGACGTGCCGACCAACCGTTCACACGCCGTTCTACCGCTTCGGCACTCAAGCCCAAATCGTCCAACAGTTTTTTCGGGTCGCCGTGTCCGGTTACGGTATCGGCAACGCCCAGCAGCAAAACGGGTTTGCAGATGCCGTGTTTCGCCAATACTTCCAGAACCGCGCTGCCTGCGCCGCCCTGTTCGGCGTTTTCTTCAAGGGTAACGATGCGGTCGTGGCTTCGGGCAAGGCGGACGATGAGTTCCTCATCTATCGGTTTGACGAAGCGCATATCGGCGACGGTGGCGTTCAGTTTTCCGGCAACCGCCAATGCGGGGGCGACCATGCTGCCGAAGGCGATGAATGCGGTTTTCTCGCCTTGGCGGCGGATGATGCCCTTGCCGATTTCCACGGTTTCCAGGCCGTCTGAAACGGTTGCGCCCGTACCTGTACCGCGCGGATAACGGACGGCGGACGGAGAGTTTGCCTGATAGCAGGTTGAGAGCAGCAGGCGGCATTCGTTTTCATCGCTTGGTGCGGCAATAATCATGTTTGGAACGCAACGCAAAAAGCTCAAGTCGTACAAACCGGCATGGGTCGGGCCGTCTGCACCGACAATACCTGCGCGGTCGATAGCGAACAAAACAGGCAGGTTTTGCAAAGCAACGTCATGTACCAACTGGTCGTAAGCGCGTTGCAGGAAAGTAGAGTAAATCGCTACGACAGGCTTGATGCCTTCGCATGCCAAACCACCTGCAAAGGTAACGGCGTGTTGCTCGGCAATGCCGACGTCGAAATAGCGGTCGGGGAATTGCTGTTCAAACTCAACCAAGCCGCTGCCCTCGCGCATGGCAGGCGTGATGGCAACCAAACGCTCGTCCGCCGCCGCTTGGTCGCACAGCCATTGACCGAACACTTGCGTATAGGTCGGTTTGGCCACGGCAGGTTTGACTTCCGGAGCAGACACTTCGCTTGGCAGCTTAGCGACAGCGTGGTATTTGATAGGATCGTTTTCGGCGAATTTGTAGCCGTTGCCTTTTTTGGTGATGACGTGCAGCAACTGAGGGCCTTTGCGGCCGCGCAAGTCTTTTAATACGTCCACCAGATTTTCAACGTTGTGGCCGTCCACCGGGCCGGTGTAGCGGAAGCCGAAGTTTTCAAACAGCGACAGCGACTGTTTGGCGTGTTCTGCTTCGCCTGCCAAGGTTTTGATTTTGTGTTCGACTTTTTGGGCAAACTCCATCGCGCCGGGCAATTTGTCCAATACTTTGCTCGATTGGGCTTTGATGGTGCTCAACAGGCCGTGCATATCGCGCACGACGTTGCTGGCAAGGTATTTCGGCAACGCGCCGACATTGGGGGAAATCGACATTTCGTTGTCGTTGAGGATGACCAGCAAATCGACATCCATATCGCCTGCACAGTTTAGGGCTTCAAACGCCTGACCCGCCGTCATGGCGCCGTCGCCGATGATGGCGACGCTGCGGCGGTTGTTGCCCAACTGTTTGTCCGCAACGGCCATGCCCAAAGCCGCGCCGATGGATGTGGAAGAATGCCCCACGCCGAACGCGTCGTATTCCGACTCGCTGCGTTTCGGAAAACCGGCCAAACCGCCGTATTGGCGCATGGTGTGCATTTGATTTTTGCGGCCGGTGAGGATTTTGTGCGGATAGCTTTGATGGCCGACATCCCAGACCAAATGGTCTTCGGGCGTGTCGTACACATAATGCAGCGCAACCGTCAGTTCGACCGCGCCCAAATTGCTGGCGAAATGCCCGCCGGTCTGCCCGACAGATTCCAACAGAAACTCTCGCAACTCGGCGGCGACTTGGGGCAACTGTTTTTTATCCAGGCGGCGCAGGTCTTGCGGGCTGTCAATCAGGTCGAGTAGGGGGCTTGGGTTCATGGTGTGTCTTTTTTTATGTGTCGTCCGGGTGCAACGGTCAATTATATATCAAGAGTGTGCGGCTGACGGCTGATTTTGCCGTATGTCATTCGTCCTGCCGCTTGGCGCGCGGGTGGGCTTCGTCATAGAGGCGGGCGATGTGGTCGAAATCGAGCTTGGTGTAAATCTGCGTGGTCGAAAGGCTGCTGTGTCCGAGCAGCTCCTGCACCGCCCTGATGTCGCGCGAAGCCTGCAACAGGTGTCCGGCATAGCTGTGGCGCATCATATGCGGCGAAACGTGCCTGCCGTCGCCGTGTTTCACCGCCCACGATTCGAGGCGTTTTTGGATTTGGCGTTGGCTCAGGCGCGTGCCGTTCCTGCCGGTAAACAGGGCTTTGCCGTCCGATGCCGTCTGACGCAGCGGCAGATAGTTTTTCAGGGCTTCCACGCTTTTGCCGGTCAGCGGAACCTGCCGCTGCTTGCGCCCTTTGCCGGTAACGTGTACCCAACCTTCATCCAGCCATATATCCGCCGTGTCCAAGCCGTGTATCTCGCTCACGCGCAAACCACTGCCGTACATCAGCTCGAACAGCGCGTGATCGCGCACCGCCAACGGGTCGCCGCCGTCCACGGGCAAATCCAGCATCCGGTTTAGCCATTCCTGCGACAGGGCTTTGGGTACGCGCTCGGGCTGCTTCGGCGGTTTGATGTCGGCGGTCGGGTCGGCGTGCATCAGCCCGCGTTTGACCAGCCAGGCGCAATACTGCCGCCACGCCGACAGCTTGCGCGCCAGCGTCCGCGCATTCAAACCGCGCTGCGACAGCCGCCGCAACGCCGCCGTAAAATCGCGGCGCGACAAGTCCTGCGGCACGCCGCCTTCAGCTTCAGACGGCATTTGTGCCAACAGCGCAAACAGTTCTTCCAAATCGCGCCGGTATGCGGCAACCGTATGCTCCGATTTACCCTCGCGCGCGATATTTTCCAAATAAGCGTCCAAGTATGCCGCAAGTCCGTCCAAACCCATTCCCACACCTAAAATAACATTAGAAACATTATCATAAATCGGAATATCCGAATCCCGAAACGTCAAAACCCGACAAACCTGCATACTGGCATCGTTAATATAAAATCAATGAGCCGTTTATGGTTTTTTGCCGTAAAAAACATTATAATCCGCCTTATTTACCTATTGCCCAAGGAGACACAAATGGCACTCGTATCCATGCGCCAACTGCTTGATCATGCTGCTGAAAACAGCTATGGTCTGCCGGCGTTCAACGTCAACAACCTCGAACAGATGCGCGCCATCATGGAGGCTGCAGACCAAGTCGACGCCCCCGTCATCGTACAGGCGAGTGCCGGTGCGCGCAAATATGCGGGTGCGCCGTTTTTACGCCACCTGATTTTGGCGGCTGTCGAAGAATTTCCGCACATCCCCGTCGTCATGCACCAAGACCACGGTGCATCGCCCGACGTGTGCCAACGCTCCATCCAACTGGGCTTCTCCTCTGTGATGATGGACGGCTCGCTGATGGAAGACGGCAAAACCCCTTCTTCTTATGAATACAACGTCAACGCCACACGTACCGTGGTTAACTTCTCCCACGCTTGCGGCGTATCCGTTGAAGGCGAAATCGGCGTATTGGGCAACCTCGAAACCGGCGAAGCAGGCGAAGAAGACGGTGTAGGCGCAGTGGGCAAACTTTCCCACGACCAAATGCTGACCAGCGTCGAAGATGCCGTACGTTTCGTTAAAGATACCGGCGTGGATGCACTCGCCATCGCCGTCGGCACCAGCCACGGCGCATACAAATTCACCCGTCCGCCCACAGGCGACGTATTGCGTATCGACCGCATCAAAGAAATCCACCAAGCCCTGCCCAATACACACATCGTGATGCACGGCTCCAGCTCCGTTCCGCAAGAATGGCTGAAAGTCATCAACGAATACGGCGGCAATATCGGCGAAACCTACGGCGTGCCGGTTGAAGAAATCGTCGAAGGCATCAAACACGGCGTGCGCAAAGTCAACATCGATACCGACTTGCGCCTTGCTTCCACCGGCGCGGTACGCCGCTACCTTGCCGAAAACCCGTCCGACTTTGACCCGCGCAAATACCTGAGCAAAACCATTGAAGCGATGAAACAAATCTGCCTCGACCGTTATCTTGCGTTCGGCTGCGAAGGTCAGGCAGGCAAAATCAAACCGGTTTCCTTGGAAAAAATGGCAAGCCGTTATGCCAAGGGCGAATTAAACCAAATCGTCAAATAACAGGTTGCTTGTAAACAAAATGCCGTCTGAACCGCCGTTCGGGCGGCATTTGATTTTTGCTTCTTTGACCTGCCTCATTGATGCAGTATGCAAAAAAAGATACCATAACCAAAATGTTTATATATTATCTATTCTGCGTATGACTAGGAGCAAACCTGTGAACCGAACTACCTTCTGCTGCCTTTCTCTGACCGCCGCCCTGATTCTGACCGCCTGCAGCAGCGGAGGAGGCGGAAGCGGAGGCGGCGGTGTCGCCGCCGACATCGGCACGGGGCTTGCCGATGCACTAACTGCGCCGCTCGACCATAAAGATAAAGGTTTGCAGTCTTTGATGCTGGATCAGTCCGTCAGGAAAAACGAGAAACTGAAGCTGTCGGCACAAGGTGCGGAAAAAACTTATGGAAACGGCGACAGCCTCAATACGGGCAAATTGAAGAACGACAAGGTCAGCCGCTTCGACGACGAGAAAGGCAGTTACTCCCTTGGTATCTTTGGCGGGCAAGCCCAGGAAGTTGCCGGCAGTGCGGAAGTGGAAACCGCAAACGGCATACAGCATATCGGCCTTGCCGCCAAGCAGTAACCATTGTGAAAATGCCGTCCGAACACGATAATTTACCGTTCGGACGGCATTTTGTATTGCACCGTCCGACGGCATGCCCAAGGGGGAGATCCCTATTTTCAGGCCAACCGCTATATAATGCCGTCTGAACCAACGAGAGAATGCCATGCAAGCTGATTTTAACCGTCCCGTCCTGGCCGTCGATACCGGTACTTCCCGTTTGTCGCTCGCGCTGCGTGCCGACGGCGAAACCCGTCTGTTCCATCAGGAAGTCGGCAGCCGCCAGTCCGAACTGATTCTGCCGGAAATCCGCACCCTGTTCCGCGATGCGGGCATTACCGCCGCCGATTTGGGTGCGGTCGTGTATGCACAGGGTCCCGGCGCGTTTACCGGACTGCGTATCGGCATCGGTGTGGCTCAGGGTTTGGCAACGCCGTTTGATACCCCTTTAATCGGCGTACCCTCGCTCGATGCCGCCGCCTCTCTGCCGCCGCCGCAAAGCTGCATCCTTGCCGCTACGGACGCTCGTATGGGCGAAGTGTTTTATGCATGGTTCGATACGCTGAACTGCCGCCGTTTGAGCGATTATCAGGTCGGGCGGGCGGCAGACATACGGCTGCCGGAGGGATGTGCCTTTTCAGACGGCATAGGCAGCGCGTTCTCGCTGGAAGAGGCTCCGCCGTTCTCAGGCCGGCCGGATATGCCGACTGCCGCCGACTTTCTCGCATTGGCAGCCAAGGGCAACTATCCTGCCGTCCATGCCGCAGACGCCGGTTTGCTCTACGTCCGCAACAAAATCGCCCTGACTGCCAAAGAACAGGCCGAACGGAGAGCGCGCCCGTGAATATCCGCTGTGCCGTTTATGCCGATTGCGCGGCACTGGCCGCACTCGATGCCGTCTGCAACCCGTCCGCATGGACGCAACGCCAATTCGAATCCGCACTCGTTTCGCCGTCCGAACAGGTTTTCCTTGCGGAAAAAGACGGCAGGTTGGCCGCCTTTATCGTTTGGCAGAACCTGCCCGAAGAATCCGAACTGCACCTGATTGCCACTGCTTTGGAATACCGCCGCCGGGGTGTCGCGTCCGCACTGCTCGAATATTGGTTCGCACATCTGCCCGAAGGCACGCAACGCCTGCTGCTTGAAGTCCGCACGGGCAACATCGGCGCGTACGCGCTGTATGCGGCACACGGCTTTACCGATGCGGGCAGGCGGAAAAACTATTACCGTACAGCCGACGGTAAAACCGAAGATGCCGTCTTAATGGAGAAAATATGTTAAGCGCGCGCTACCTCCACCTGCACGAAGCCTTGGGTTTGGGTCCGATGTGGTTGAAGCGGGGAGCCGTCGTCCTGCCGTCAGCAACATTGCTGGGAAGCCCGACACAAATCCGCCCGCAAAAGCAAACCGTCCTCAGCATTCCGCAGCGTCCGTCCGAACAGCATACCGGTCAGGCACGGCTCAAAACCATGAAAGTGTTGGAAACAACCGCCGTACATACGCGCAAACCCGTGCCTGAAACCGAAACGCCTCTGTCCGGTGTTTCAGACGGCATCGCCCCCGTTCCCGCCGCTTCGGGCATAACCAAACTTGCCGTCGTCAGCCTGTGTCCGCCGACCGAGGATATGGTTTACGGGCAGCTGTTCCACGGCAAAGCGGGTGTCCTGCTTGACAACATACTCAAAGCCGTAGGATTGGATGCCGTTTATGTACACAAGACCAGCTGGGTGAAAACCGCCGCCGTCGGCAACCCGATGCCGTCTGAACAGGCCATCGCGAATGCGCTGGGTCAAATCGCCAGGGAACTCGACGGCTGCCGCGCCCCGGCCGTCCTTTTTCTCGGGCAGGCTTTTGTCCAGCCTGAACGGCAAACGATGATTGAAACTTTGTGCGGCAGCCGTCCCTTCTTCATCATCGACCATCCCGCCCGGCTTTTACGCCAACCCGAACTTAAAGCCCGAAACTGGCAGGTGTTGAAACAGTTGAAACACGCCTTGCAGGCAGGCGGCAGTTGAAGCAGGCCGCACGGGGCGGTAGAATCACAACTGCATCGCAATACCTGACAGAAAGCAAAAAATGACCGATTTCCGCCAAGATTTCCTTAAATTCTCCCTCGCCCAAAACGTCTTAAAATTCGGCGAATTCACCACCAAGGCAGGACGGCAGTCGCCTTACTTCTTCAATGCCGGCCTCTTTAACGACGGCTTGTCCACGCTGCAACTGGCAAAATTCTATGCACAATCCATCATTGAAAGCGGCATCCGATTCGATATGCTGTTCGGCCCCGCCTACAAAGGCATTATTTTGGCGGCGGCAACCGCGATGATGCTGGCGGAAAAAGGTGTGAACGTCCCGTTTGCCTACAACCGCAAAGAAGCCAAAGACCACGGCGAAGGCGGCGTGTTGGTCGGTGCGCCGCTTAAAGGGCGCGTGCTGATTATCGACGATGTGATTTCCGCCGGTACATCCGTACGCGAATCAATCAAACTGATTGAAGCGGAGGGTGCAACCCCCGCCGGTGTCGCCATCGCGCTCGACCGTATGGAAAAAGGCACCGGCGAATTGAGCGCGGTCCAGGAAGTGGAAAAACAATACGGTCTGCCCGTCGCCCCCATCGCCAGCCTGAACGATTTGTTTATCCTGTTGCAAAACAACCCCGAATTCGGACAGTTCCTCGAACCCGTCCGAGCCTACCGTCGGCAGTACGGCGTAGAATAAAAACAAAGCATATGTCGTCTGAACCGCCTTACGCCTCAGACGGCATCAAACCTGACACACACGAGGAAATACCATGCCCGCCTGTTTCTGCCCCCACTGCAAAACCCGTCTCTGGGTCAAAGAAACCCAGCTCAATGTCGCCCAAGGCTTCGTCGTCTGCCAAAAATGCGAAGGGATGTTTAAAGCCAAAGACCATCTGGCAAGCACGAAAGAACCTATATTCAACGATTTGCCCGAGGCTGTTTCGGATGTCAAACTCGTTCACCGTATCGGCACGCACGCTATTGGCAAGAAACAGATTTCCCGCGACGAAATCGCCGATATCCTCAACGGCGGTACAACCCTGCACGATACGCCGCCTGCGCCTGCTGCCGCACCGCAGGTTGCCGTACCGCCCGCCGCGCCCGCCCGTCAGGAAGGGTTCAACTGGACTATTGCCGCCCTGTTTGCCCTTATCGTCCTCATTATGCAGCTTTCCTACCTCGTCATCCTATGAGCGCGCCCGACCTCTTTGTCGCCCACTTCCGCGAAGCCGCCCCCTACATCCGCCAAATGCGCGGCAAAACGCTGGTCGCCGGCATAGACGACCGCCTGCTCGAAGGCGATACCTTAAACAAGCTCGCCGCCGACATCGGGCTGTTGTCGCAACTGGGCATCAGGCTCGTCCTCATCCACGGCGCGCGCCACTTCCTCGACCGCCACGCCGCCGCGCAAAACCGCACGCCGCATTATTGCCGGGGCTTGCGCGTTACCGACGAAACCTCGCTCGAACAGGCGCAGCAGTTTGCCGGCACCGTCCGCAGCCGTTTTGAAGCCGCATTGTGCGGCAGCGTTTCCGGGTTCGCGCGCGCGCCTTCCGTTCCGCTCGTATCGGGCAACTTCCTGACCGCCCGTCCGATAGGTGTGATTGACGGAACCGATATGGAATACGCGGGCGTTATCCGCAAAACCGACACCGCCGCCATCCGTTTCCAACTCGACGCGGGCAATATCGTCTGGCTGCCGCCGCTCGGACATTCCTACGGAGGCAAGACCTTACATCTCGATATGCTTCAAACCGCCGCCTCCGCCGCCGTCTCGCTTCAGGCCGAAAAACTCGTTTACCTGACCCTTTCAGACGGCATTGCCCGCCCCGACGGCACGCTCGCCGAAACCCTCTCGGCGCAGGAAGCGCAATCGCTGGCGGAACACGCCGACGGCGAAACGCGACGGCTGATTTCGTCCGCCGTTGCCGCGCTCGAAGGCGGCGTGCATCGCGTCCAAATCCTCAACGGGGCCGCCGACGGCAGCCTGCTGCAAGAACTCTTCACCCGCAACGGCATCGGCACGTCCATTGCCAAAGAGGCCTTCGTCTCCATCCGGCAGGCGCACAGCGGCGACATCCCGCACATTGCCGCCCTCATCCGCCCGCTGGAAGAACAGGGCATCCTGCTGCACCGCAGCCGCGAATACCTCGAAAACCACATTTCCGAATTTTCCATCCTCGAACACGACGGCAACCTGTACGGTTGCGCCGCCCTAAAAACCTTTACCGAAGCCGATTGCGGCGAAATCGCCTGCCTTGCCGTCTCGCCGCAGGCACAGGACGGCGGCTACGGCGAACGCCTGCTTGCCCACATTATCGATAAGGCGCGCGGCATAGGCATAAGCAGGCTGTTCGCACTGTCCACAAATACCGGCGAATGGTTTGCCGAACGCGGCTTTCAGACGGCATCGGAAGACGAGTTGCCCGAAACGCGGCGCAAAGCCTACCGCAGCAACGGACGGAACTCGCATATTCTGGTGCTTCGCCTGCACCGCTGACCGCAACGGAAAGCCGCCGCAGAAATGCCGTCCGAACCCCGTTTCAGACGGCATTTCCCCGATGATAAAGACCTGCCCGACCCTCAAGGACTCCGATGAAATCCTACCCCGACCCCTACCGCCATTTTGAAAACCTCGAATCTCCCGAAACGCAAAACTTCGCTGCCGAAGCGAATGCCGAAACGCGCGCGCGTTTTTTAGAAAACGACAAGGCGCGCACGCTGTCGGACGGCATTTTGGCGCAGTTGCAGGACACGCGGCAGATTCCGTTTTGTCAGGAACACCGTGCACGGATGTACCATTTCCATCAGGACGCAGAGTATCCGAAGGGCGTGTACCGCGTGTGTACCGCAGCGACTTACCGTTCCGGCTATCCCGAGTGGAAAATCCTGTTTTCAGTGGCGGATTTCGACGAGTTGCTCGGCGACGATGTGTATCTGGGCGGCGTGTCGCACTTGGTGGAGCAGCCCAACCGCGCGCTGTTGACTTTGAGCAAATCAGGCGGCGATACGGCGTACACGCTGGAAGTGGATTTGGAAGCAGGGGAATTGGTAGAAGGCGGTTTTCACTTTCCGGCAGGCAAAAACCATGTGTCGTGGCGCGATGAAAACAGCGTGTGGGTGTGTCCGGCTTGGGACGAACGCCAGTTGACCGAATCGGGCTATCCGCGTGAGGTGTGGCTGGTGGAGCGCGGCAAGAGTTTCGAGGAAAGCCTGCCGGTGTATCAAATTGCCGAAGACGGGATGATGGTGAACGCGTGGCGTTATCTCGATCCGCAAGGTTCGCCGATTGATTTGATTGAAGCGTCGGACGGTTTTTACACCAAAACTTATTTGCAGGTGTCGGCCGAAGGCGAGGCGAAACCGTTAAACCTACCCAACGATTGCGACGTAGTCGGCTATCTGGCCGGACATCTTTTACTGACACTGCGCAAAGACTGGAACCGTGCGAACCAAAGCTATCCGAGCGGCGCATTGGTGGCAGTAAAATTAAACCGCGGCGAATTGGGCGCGGCGCAGCTTTTGTTTGCGCCCGATGAAACGCAGGCATTGGAAAGCGTGGAAACGACCAAGCGTTTTGTCGTAGCGAGCCTGCTGGAGAACGTACAAGGCCGTCTGAAAGCATGGCGCTTTACCGACGGCAAATGGCAGGAAGTCGAACTGCCGCGCCTGCCTTCGGGCGCGTTGGAAATGACCGACCAACCGTGGGGCGGCGATGTGGTTTACCTTGCCGCCAGCGATTTCACTACGCCACTGACGCTGTTTGCGCTGGATTTGAACGTGATGGAACTGACCGTCATGCGCCGTCAGCCGCAGCAGTTTGATTCAGACGGCATCAACGTGCGGCAGTTTTGGACGACTTCGGCCGACGGCGAGCGCATTCCTTATTTCCACGTCGGCAAAAACGCCACGCCCGACACGCCGACCTTGGTTTATGCCTACGGCGGTTTCGGCATTCCCGAATTGCCGCATTATCTGGGCAGCGTCGGCAAATATTGGCTGGAAGAGGGCAATGCCTTTGTGTTGGCGAACATACGCGGCGGCGGCGAATTTGGCCCGCGCTGGCATCAAGCGGCGCAGGGAATCAGCAAACACAAAAGCGTCGATGATTTGCTTGCCGTCGTGCGCGATTTGTCCGAACGCGGCATGAGTTCGCCCAAACACATCGGTTTGCAGGGCGGCAGCAACGGCGGCCTGATTACCGCCGCCGCCTTCGTGAGCGAACCGCAAAGCATAGGCGCGCTGGTGTGCGAAGTGCCGCTGACCGACATGATCCGCTATCCGCTGCTCTCCGCCGGCGCAAGCTGGACGGACGAATACGGCAACCCGCAGAAATACGAAGTCTGCAAACGCTGGCTGGGCGAATTGTCGCCGTATCACAATCTTTCAGACGGCATCAATTATCCGCCCGCGCTCATTACCACCAGCCTCAGCGACGACCGCGTCCATCCCGCCCACGCGCTCAAGTTCTACGCCAAACTGCGCGAAACCTCGCCGCAATCTTGGCTCTACGCTCCGGACGGCGGCGGCCATACCGGCAACGGCACGCAACGCGAATCCGCCGACGAAATGGCGTGTGTCTTATTGTTTCTCAAAGAATTTTTGGCATCATAAATCAAGACGGCATTCCGTACCGTATCCGATAAGGAATGCCGTCTGAAATGCCCGCCTCAATAATGCATCATATTGCCGTCAATCTCGGCCGCCCATGCATCGATGCCGCCCTGAAGGTTGTACAGGTTTTCAAATCCCGCATCGGCCAAATATATCGCCGTATGCAGGCTGCGGATACCGTGATGGCAATACACCACAAGCGGCACGCCATCGTCCGGCAGTTCGTTCTGCCGTAGCGGAATCAGATTCATCGGGATATGTACCGCATCTGGCAGCGAACAAATCGCCGCTTCTTCATCCGTACGCACGTCCAACAGTCGGAACGTCCGTCCCTCATCCATCCAAATTTTCAGTGCCAACGGCGAGAGTTGCACAATATCCATCGGGCTTCCTTTCCCCAATCGAGCAAAATGCCGTCTGAAACGCAATCTGCTTTCAGACGGCATCACAATCCGAACATCAAAAATTAAAACTGTCGAAAGGATGAGTATCATTGTCGGTCAAATTGGCCACCAAAGTATCGAACAGCACCTTCTCTTCAAACGTATCGCCTTGACGCGTAATCAAAAGCGCACGTTGAACCGGTTTGCGTCCTACGATAACCGCCATACGACCGCCGTCCTTCAACTGTTCTTTCAACACTTCAGGCACAAGGTTTACCGCGCCGCCGACGTAAACCGCATCAAACGGCGCACCTGCGGAAGGCTCGGTCAGTCCGTTGTTTTGCACATAATCGATATTGTCCAAAGCCAAGCCGTCCAACACCGCTTTGGCGCGCTTTTGCTGTTCGGCATCGAGGTCGTCCGAAACCACTTTGCCCGCCAATTTTGCTAAAAGCGCGGTCGCATAGCCCGAGCCCGTACCGATTTCCAGAACCGTATCGTTTTTCGTCAGCTTCAAGCCTTGCGCCAACCGGGCCACGACTTTCGGCTCCAGCATCTTATGCCCGTTGGCAAGCGGCAGCTCCATATCCGCATACGCCAAACCCTGCAAATCCTCATCGACAAAAAGCTCGCGCGGAATCTCCGCCAAAGCGTCCAACACGTCAAAATCCAACACATCCCAAGGACGGATCTGCTGTTCGACCATATTGAACCGCGCTTTTTCAAAATCCATTTAGTGCTCCGTCAAATAATTGTTTTATCAATGGCAGGCATTATAAAACCACACTCCCGCCGCGCCAACTTCGGCACGCGCCGCCCGCCCGTTTTGCCAGTCTCAAGCCGTCTGACACGAAGCCTCAAACTGCTTCTCCAAAATCTTCGCCAGTTCGCCCAAATACAAAGCATCTGTCTCATCAAACTGCGCCAAATGTTCGCTGTCCGCGTCCAACACACCGATACAGCGGCCGTCTGAAAACAGCGGCACGACAATCTCCGAACGCGACAAAGACGAACAGGCAATATGGTCGGGATGCGCGTTCACATCCTTAACAACCGCCGTCTCGCCCTTCGCCCAAGCCTGACCGCACACCCCGCGTCCGAACGGAATCCGCGTACACGCCAAAGGCCCCTGAAACGGTGCCAAAACCAATTCGTCCGAACGCGTATCGACCAAATAAAAACCCACCCAAAACCAACCGAACGCCTCCTTCAAAACCGCCGCCGTGTTCGCCAAATTCGCCACCCAATCCGCCTCGTCCGCCACCACAGACTCAATCTGCGGCAACACCTCACGATAAAGCGCGGCCTTGTCCGAAGCCGAAAAATGAAGCACGTGCATCACATCTCCCATATTTGCATACATATCAGGCGGCCATTATAAAACAGCCTGCCCGAAACAGCATTCCAAACCGCCCCGCAGCCGCCCGCCCCAAGTTGCGAACCCGCCGCATATCCACTAAACTTCACATTGCAACGCGCCACACGCGGCAGACAGAAAAAACACGACACGGAGCAAAAAAGATGTATCACCAAATCGGAATGTGGGATCAAAAATGGGTCATCGGCAACTGGAAAATGAACGGCCGGCTCCAGAACAACAACGCACTGATGCACCGCTTCCGCATCCTCCCCACCGCCGAACGCGTCCTCATCGGACTCGCCGCCCCGACCGTTTACCTGCTGCAACTGCACAACGCCATGCAAATCGTCTTAAACAACCGCATCCTCACCTGCGCCCAAGACGTGAGCCGCTTCCCCAACAACGGCGCATACACCGGCGAAGTGTCCGCCGAAATGCTCGCCGACATCGGCACAGACATCGTCCTCATCGGACACTCCGAACGCAGCCTTTATTTCGGCGAAAAAAACGAAATCCAACGCCGCAAAATGGAAAACGTCCTCAACGTTGGATTGATTCCATTATTGTGCGTCGGTGAAAGCCTCGAAGAGCGCGAAGCCGGCAAAGAACACGAAGTCATCGCTCACCAACTCTCCGTTTTGCAAGGACTCGATACCAAAAACATCGCTGTTGCCTACGAGCCGGTTTGGGCGATTGGTACAGGCAAAGTCGCCACCGTCGGACAGATTGCCGACATGCACGCATTCATCTACAAAGAAATCTTGTCTTTGTGCGGAAGCGATGTTAAAATCCGCGTCCTTTACGGCGGAAGTGTGAAGGCGGACAACGCAGCCGACATCTTCGCAGTACCTTATGTGGACGGCGCACTCGTCGGCGGCGCGTCATTGTCGTACGACTCCTTTACCGCCATCATCAGTGCCGCACAAAATGCGTAGAAAAATATGGAAGCCTTCAAAACCCTTATTTGGATTATTAATATCATTTCCGCCTTGGCCGTCATCGTGTTAGTATTGCTCCAACACGGCAAAGGCGCGGATGCAGGAGCGACCTTCGGATCGGGAAGCGGCAGCGCGCAAGGCGTATTCGGCTCGGCGGGCAACGCCAACTTCCTCAGCCGCTCGACCGCCGTTGCAGCAACATTTTTCTTTGCAACCTGCATGGCTATGGTGTATATTCATACCCACACGACAAAACACGGTTTGGACTTCAGCAACGTGCGGCAAACACAGCAAGCACCCAAACCCGTAAGCAATACCGAACCTTCTGCCCCTGTTCCTCAGCAGCAGAAATAACAGTTTTTCAAATGCCGACATGGTGAAATTGGTAGACACGCTATCTTGAGGGGGTAGTGGCCGTAGGCTGTGCGAGTTCAAATCTCGCTGTCGGCACCAACACACAAAAACGCCTGAAAATTTCAGGCGTTTTTTGTTCAATCCCATCCAACGCCGCCAACCAATCCCAATCAATACAAGGTTTTCAGACTGATTGTTATCCTGCCGTCCCCCTTCCTGACTGTGCAATCCCGTCCAATCCGCCCTAATTGAACTAACCTGATTTTTTACGGTATCCGAAAAATACTGCAAAAATAAAGCTGAACGACCGCCAAATCAGGAATGCCAAGCGGAAAAGAGCTTGCGGGGAATACTGACGAACCGTAAGGAACAGGGGAAAACTGTCCAAGATACAGGGCGATTTTTTTGGTTTTCGGAAAATCCCTATATAGAAATGCACTACCCTTACCCGTTACCGCCGTTACTGAAAGATATTATAAAAATAAGTATATGAAATAAAATAATAAAAAAATAAAAATCGGTAACGATTACGGTAACAAGTAGTAACGGGTTGGTGGCGGGTTTTGTGTGTTTGCGTTTTTTTGCCGTCTTGGCGGTGGGAGCGCAGTGGGACAGAAAGCCGAAACGCACGGAAATGCGCCAATTTCTGGGAGGAAAGGTGGTTAAACCGCTTGGTTATAGTGGATTAAATTTAAACCAGTACAGCGTTGCCTCGCCTTGCAGTACTATTTGTACTGTCTGCGGCTTCGTCGCCTTGTCCTGATTTAAATTTAATCCACTTATATATTGCGGGGCATAGGAAGACAGCGAAACGCGCTAAAAACACAATTTGAGCCATTAAAAGCGATTGATTAAAAAATAATCAGGTTAGCCGCCGGTGTTTCAGGCGGCATAAACGGAGAAATTGCGGGGCATAAAAAAGATGGCTTGCCGTGTTGTCTGTCTCTAGTATAATTCCAAGTATCACTAATCAACGGCTACACAATGCGGATATTCAAAAACCAGTGGATAGCGAAATTTGCCAAGAAGCACAAAATCAACGATTCCGAGCTGCTGGAAGCGGTAGAGAGGGCGGATAATGGGCTGATAGACGCAGATTTAGGCGGCGGCGTGATTAAGCAGCGCATAGCGCGGCAAGGACAAGGCAGAAGCGGCGGCTATCGCAGCCTGATACTGTTCAAACAGGCAGACAGGGCATTTTCTTGTTTACGCCTTTGCCAAGAACGACAGGGAAAACATTTCGGATAAAGAACTGGACGTTTACCGAAAAGCCGCCGCATATTATCTGAAATACACGCGGGCAGAGCTGGCGGCTTTGAAAGAAGACGGCATTATCATGGAGATAGAATCATGAAATACAAAAGCGAGGTATTAGCCGCCATTCATGAAATGATGGAAGGGGCTTACAACATCGGCGCAATCGACAAAAAGACCATGCGCGGCTTTGACAAGTCGTGCCTGACCGAAATCAAACCGTTGAGCGGCGGGGACATCAAGGCAATCAGGGAGAAGGAGGCACTATCGCAAGCCGCTTTCTCCATCTATCTCAACGTGGGAAAAAATCACGTTTCGGCTTGGGAGCGGGGCGTTAAAAAGCCCAGCGGCGCGGCGTTGAAGCTGCTGACCATCGTCAAAAACAAGGGCATCGAAGCCATTGCGTAACTGACTTGGCAAACGGCAAAATCAGCAAGTTCACAATAGACGCGCTGCTGAATATGCCTGACGAAACAGGCAAGGCCGCCGAACCGAATATCAGGGCATAGCCGCACAAATGCCCGACTGCATCAAACCAAGCCGAAACGGCGGCGGTGCAGACGGCATAGCCCAACCGCGAGGCACGGGGATTTTTTTGCGCCCGCATCGGGGGCGCGTACTTGAAGGCAAAACGGGCGGGGCGCAGAACTGTTTAAATGCCGTCTGAATCTCAAACGGATTTCAGACGGCATTTTGAAACAACGGCTCAAATGCTCAATTCCATTCCCTTAACGCCGACGTTTTTTATTAACGCGCCCCCTATTTCTGACACTTTGCTCATAAACCGGCATAACGGTCGGCAACAACCGTTTTAGATTTTCTATACGGGCATTGTTTGTCGGATGAGTAGAGGTAATAGCATAAATAAAGCCGTTTTGGTCGTTTTCCTGATTCATTTTTTCCCAAACCCTGACAGCGGCCGCCGGATGATAGCCTGCCTGCGCCATCAACATCATTCCCCCCTCATCGGCTTCTTCTTCCAAGCTGCGGCTATAAGGCAAAGTAAGACCGTACGTCCCCAAAATATCCATACCCAATCCGACCAATTCCGGATTAGTGTCCGGTTTTTTGTCTAATATAATCTGCGTGCCTATCTGCGCCGCCGTATTGGTCAAGATTTGCTGCCCGACCTTATTTTTACCGTGTTCATGCAGGGCGTGCGTCATTTCATGCCCCATAATGGCGGCAATTTCGTCATCGGTCAGCTTGAGTTTGTCAACTATCCCCGTATAAAACGCCATTTTCCCGCCGGGCAGCGCCCACGCGTTCAGCTCATCGTTTTTGAAAACCGTCATTTTCCAGTCAAACCTATAGCCGGTATTATTTGCCGCATCGGCATAAGGCAGCATACGTCGAAATACTGCCTGCACCCTGCGGGCTGTTCTGGATGTGGTATCGACTTTGCCGGCAGACTTGTTCAACTCAACCGTTTTCATATAATTTTCAGCAGCTACAGCGTTCATTGTGGCGGAATCATGACCGTAAACATCAGCAACGACCGCACAACCTCCCAATACCGAGATTACTGCCGACAGGCAGACTATCCGTTTAAAGGAAGGAAGGAAGGAAATTTCATATTAGGCTTATCCCTTAAAAAATTAAATTTAAAAAATGCCGTCTGAATCCAAAACGGATTTCGGACGGCATCTTAACATTGTTTGATGTTTTAAAAAAGATTTACACCGCAATGCCCGTCCGCTTTCCCAGTACGGCGATGATTTTCTTGGCAGGCTTGCCTTCTATGGATTTCACTTCACCTTCGGAGGCGGCCGGTTTGTCGAAATCAATCATAAATTGCCAATAATTCCCCGACTTTTTTACGGCTGCTGCCTTTTGCGGCAATATTGCGCTGTACTTCAACTGTTTTCAGAATGGCAAAAGAATAAATATCCCTTGTGAATTCAGTATCATGATTTGAAATCAAAACGCCTTGGGAGTCGGGCGCAATTTGTCGATTTTTTTGTAAAGTCCGCGACCAATGAATTCGATCGTATTTTGGTCGCGCAGAATTTGCAACTGTTGGCGGATTTTGTCTTTGATATGGTTGTTTTGGGGAAATTGGATGGATAGTTTGTCTTCAAATCCATACATTTGCGACAATGTGAATTCTTCGGGGAGTTGGTCGATACATTTCATAACAGCCAAAAGCCAGCCTTTGCGCTCCGCATTTTGGTTGCGTAAAAACAGGTTGGATTGCCATTTTTTCAGAACGGTTTCGGGTTCGATAATGCGGGAATCGTCTATTAAGAATATTTTTCCGCTTTCAGGCAAAGGGGCGAGATTGATGGAACACATAATGTGGTGCGGCCGGTTTTTAATGCCTTTATTTCTAGGAATAATCATATCCGGCGTGATGAAATGTTTGGGTACAAGCACCAATTGCCGTATGGAGTAATCCGCTTTTTTATATGCAAGGAAGAAAAAGTTGGGGTTGGTATCTGACCGGATGCGCTCCAGCATGGTGCGATATGCACCGTCAGGCACGCTGTTGCCTATGGTTTTTTGATTTTTACTCTTTAATTCATATTGCTCGTGGCAATTTGGGCAAAAGAGGTCTGCAACAGGTTTGTTATTGGCAAATCTCTGCATCGGCTTGCTTCCGCAACAGGGGCAGTAGCTGTTTTTTTCCAGCCAAGCCTCGCTCATTACACGGATTTTGTGGGTTGCTTTATTTTGTTGCTTTCCCAATTCGGTATCGAAAAATAAATTCATATTTTGGATTTTGAGATTAAGTTTTAGTGGATTAACAAAAATCAGGGCAAGGCGGGGCAACGCCGCACCGGTTTAAAGTTAATCCGCTATATTTGAGGTCTGTCATGCAGACAACCCAATCTGCCTTAAAAAGGCCGTCTGAAACCCTGTTTCCAAGTTTTCAGACGGCCTTTCTCCGTATGGCTAAACCTTAAAAGCAGCGGCTTAGACGACGATATTCACCAAGCGTCCGGGCACGACGATGATTTTCTTCGCGGCCCTGCCTTCCATGAATTTCACCGCGCCTTCGGTGGCGAGGGCGGCGGCTTCGAGGTCGGCTTTGGATGCGTCGGCGGCGACGGTGATTTTTCCGCGCAGTTTGCCGTTGACTTGAACCATGACTTCGATTTCGGATTTGACCAAGGCGGCTTCATCGACTGTCGGCCAGCCTGCTTCCCACAGTTTCGCGCTGTTCAATTCGCTCCACAGGGTTTCGCAGATGTGCGGCACGATGGGCCACAGCAGGCGTACGGCGGTTTCCAATACTTCTTGGGCGACGGCGCGGCCTTGTTCGCTGCCGGTGTCGGTTTTGTCGTATTGGTTGAGCAATTCCATCACGGCGGCGATGGCGGTGTTGAACTGCTGGCGGCGGCCGTAGTCGTCGCTGACTTTGGCGATAGTGGAATGCAGTTTGTGGCGCAGGTCTTTGAGTTCTTTAGACAAACCATCTTGGCTGCCTGCGAACGCTTTGACCGCGCCGCCTTGTTTCAGGTATTCGTAAACGGTGCGCCACAGGCGGCGCAGGAAGCGGTGTGCGCCTTCGACGCCGCTGTCGCTCCATTCGAGGGACTGTTCGGGCGGTGCGGCAAACATCATGAACAGGCGGGCGGTGTCCGCGCCGTAGGCGTTAATCAGTTCTTGCGGATCGACGCCGTTGTTTTTGGACTTGGACATTTTTTCCGTGCCGCTGATGACGACGGGCAGGCCGTCGGCTTTGAGGACGGCGGAAACGGGGCGGCCTTTGTCGTCGAACGTCAGCTCGACATCGGCGGGGTTGATCCAGTCTTTGCCGCCTTTGTCGTTTTCGCGGTAGTAGGTTTCGCAGACGACCATGCCTTGCGTGAGCAGGCGTTCGAACGGTTCGTCAACATTGACCAAACCTTCGTCGCGCATCAGTTTGGTGAAGAAACGCGCGTACAAGAGATGCAAAATCGCGTGTTCGATACCGCCGATGTATTGGTCGACCGCGCCCCAGTATTTCGCGGCTTCTGCCGATACCATGCCGTCTGAAAACTTGGGCGACATATAGCGGAAGAAATACCAGCTTGATTCCATGAAGGTGTCCATGGTGTCGGTTTCGCGTTTCGCCGCGCCGCCGCAGCACGGGCAGGCAGTTTCGTAAAACTCGGGCATTTTTGCCAGCGGCGAACCCATGCCGTCGGGTACGACGTTTTCGGGCAGAACGACGGGCAGTTGGTCGGCTGGGACGGGTACGTCGCCGCATTTTTCGCAATGGACGATGGGAATTGGACAGCCCCAGTAGCGTTGGCGCGAAATACCCCAATCGCGCAGGCGGTATTGGGTTTTCGGTTCGCCTGCGTCTTGGCTTTGCAGCTTGGCGGCGATGGCGTCGAATGCCGTCTGAAAATTCATGCCGTCCAAGTCGCCGCTGTTGACCAATACGCCGTTTTCTTTGTCGCCGTACCACTCTTGCCATTGGTCTGCATCGAATGCGTTGTCGCCGACGGCAATGACTTGTTTTTTCGGCAGATTGTATTTGGTGGCGAACTCGAAATCGCGTTCGTCGTGCGCCGGAACTGCCATCACTGCGCCGTCGCCGTAGCCCCACAATACATAGTTGGCAATCCACACTTCCAGTTTGTCGCCGTTGAGCGGGTTGACGACGTAGCGACCGGTCGGCACGCCTTTTTTCTCCATCGTCGCCATATCGGCTTCGGCAACCGAGCCGGCTTTGCATTCGGCGATAAATGCCTGCAATTCGGGTTTGTCGGCGGCTGCGGCGGTTGCCAGCGGATGTTCGGCGGCAACGGCAACATAAGTCGCGCCCATCAGCGTGTCGGGGCGGGTGGTATAAACTTGCAGGAATTTCGCGTAATCGCCTTCCAAACCTTGTTTGCTGTCGTCTGAAACGGCGAAGCGCACGGTCATACCGCGAGATTTGCCAATCCAGTTGCGCTGCATGGTTTTGACTTGTTCCGGCCAGTGTTCCAGTTTGTCCAAGTCGTTGAGCAGCTCTTCGGCGTAATCGGTGATTTTGAAGTAATACATCGGGATTTCGCGTTTTTCGATTAACGCTCCCGAACGCCAACCGCGTCCGTCGATGACTTGCTCGTTGGCAAGGACGGTTTGGTCGACCGGGTCCCAGTTCACCGTGCCGTTTTTGCGATAGACGATGCCTTTTTCAAACAGCTTGGTAAACAGCCATTGTTCCCAGCGGTAGTATTCGGGTTTGCAGGTGGCGACTTCGCGCGCCCAGTCAATTGCAAAACCCAGGCTTTTGAGCTGGGTTTTCATGTATTCGATGTTGTCGTAAGTCCAGGCGGCAGGGGCGACATTGTGTTTCATCGCCGCGTTTTCCGCAGGCATGCCGAACGCGTCCCAACCCATAGGCTGCATAACGTTGAAGCCGTTTAAAAGTTTGAAGCGGCTCAATACGTCGCCGATGGTGTAGTTGCGCACATGCCCCATGTGCAGCTTGCCGCTGGGATAGGGGAACATGGAGAGGCAGTAGTATTTGGGTTTGGAAGCGTCTTCGGAGACGTTGAAAATACGGGCATCGTCCCATTTTTTCTGCACCGCAGGCTCGATAGCGGCGGGCTGGTAATGTTCTTGCATGGTCATTCTGTTTTTCGCTTGAAAACGTTAGGAATTTAAAAGAGGAATTATAACAGGTTGCCGATGTCGGCGAATCGGCAAATTGTCGGCAGGATGCGTAAATTCGCACGCGCATCATTCCGTATGCCGTACAAATACACTGCGTTTACTGATACGCACGTTTTTTATGCTAATATTACAAACCAAAACCAAACGTTTAAACTCCCTGAACAAGTCTGCCAAATCAGACGGCAAACAGGTATCAGACAAAAAGGACTTTGCACATGAAAACAAAACAAATCGTTAAACTTGGCTTAGCAGTATTGGCAGCCAGCGTTCTGTCTGCCTGCGCAACCAAAAGCAACGTCAAAGCCGACGGCACGACCGACAATCCGGTCTTCCCAAAACCCTATTCCGTAACGCTCGACAACAAGCGCGGCACATTCCCGACTTATGACGAACTGGATCAGATGCGCCCCGGCCTGACCAAAGACGACATCTACAAAATCTTGGGCCGCCCGCATTACGACGAAGGCATGTACGGCGTACGCGAATGGGATTACCTGTTCCACTTCCATACCCCGGGCGTGGGTACCGACCCTGAAAACACTTCCGGCGTGGAAGGCGTTACCACCTGTCAATACAAAGTGGTTTTCGATAAGGACAAATTTGCCCGCAGCTTCTACTGGAATCCCGTATTCCCGAAAGATGCCGCCTGTCCGCCGCCCGCACCCAAAGCCGAGCCGCAAGTCATCATCCGCGAAATCGTGCCGGCAAAACCGAAACGTATCCGCCAATAATACGCAATGCCGCCCCGCCTGCTTTCAGGGATATTGTGCTGCCTGCTGACGGCTTCCCCCGTATTCGCACAAGGGCAGCCGGATGCGGTCAATGCCTATATCCAAAAGAAAAAAGTCATCGTCGATACATCCAAAGCGGAACTCTGTTTTGCCGATGACAGGCAGTGCCACCCCGTCCTCATCGGTGTTGCCACACCCAAGGGGACGTTCGGACTGACGCTGAACAGTACCGACAAGCCCGGTTACGGCGGCGAAGTCATCGGTTTCAAACAGGAGGGCGACTTTCTTTTCGCCCTGCACCGCGTTTGGAATCAGATACCGTCGGAAAGGCGGAACGAACGTATCGCATCTTCGGTTGTGTCCGACAGGATTATGACCAACGGCTGCATCAATGTCAGCGATGCGGTGTATGAAAAACTGCGTCATTATTTTGTGTTGGAAGTGATTTGAAACAGACGGATACCGCACGCGCCGGTATCCGTTTTCACATTGCCCCGATGCCTGAAACAGACTGTCCGCCACGTCATGCCGTCTGAAACCGGCGCAGGTGCCGCCAAGCCTTCAGACGGCATTGTCCGCCCGCTCCGACCGAACAACAACCATCTTTGGGAGAACCTTATGCCCGAACAAAACCGCATCCTCTGCCGCGAACTGAGCCTGCTGGCATTCAACCGCCGCGTGTTGGCGCAGGCGGAAGACAGAAACGTTCCCCTTTTGGAACGCCTGCGCTTCCTGTGCATCGTGTCGTCCAATCTTGACGAGTTTTTCGAAGTCCGCATGGCGTGGCTCAAGCGTGAAAACAAGCTGCACCCCCGGCGCAGGCTGGACAACGGCAAAATGCCGTCTGAAACCATTGCGGACGTTACTAAGGCAGCACGTTCGCTGATTCGGCACCAGTACGACCTGTTCAACAACGTCCTTCAGCCCGAGCTGGCGCAGGAAGGCATCCATTTTTACCGCCGCCGCAATTGGACGGGCGCGCAGAAAAAATGGATCGAAGACTATTTCGACCGCGAACTGCTGCCGATCCTGACCCCCATCGGACTCGACCCTTCCCACCCCTTCCCGCGCCCACTGAACAAATCGCTCAACTTCGCCGTCGAACTCGACGGCACGGACGCGTTCGGCAGACCTTCGGGTATGGCGATTGTCCAAGCACCGCGCATCCTGCCGCGCGTTGTTCCCCTGCCGTCCGAACTGTGTGGCGGCAGACACGGCTTCGTCTTCCTGTCGTCCATCCTCCACACCCACGTCGGCAAACTTTTCCCGGGCATGAACGTCAAAGGCTGCCACCAGTTCCGCCTCACGCGCGACAGCGATTTGAACGTCGATGAAGAAGACGTGCAAAACCTCCGCGCCGCCATTCAAAACGAACTGCACGACCGCGAATACGGCGACGGCGTGCGGCTCGAAGTCGCCGACACCTGTCCCGCCTACATCCGCGACTTTCTGCTCGCGCAATTCAGGCTGACCGCTGCCGAACTTTACCAAGTCAAAGGTCCGGTCAACCTCGTGCGCCTCAACGCCGTCCCCGATTTGGTCAACCGCCCCGATTTGAAATTTCCCCCGCACACGCCGGGCCGTCTGAAAGCCTTGGGCAAAAACAGCCCGATCTTCAATTTGGTGCGCCAATCTCCCATCCTGCTGCACCACCCCTACCAATCCTTCGATCCCGTGGTCGATATGATACGCGAAGCCGCCGCCGACCCCGCCGTGCTTGCCGTCAAAATGACGATTTACCGCACCGGCACGCGCTCCGAACTCGTCCGCGCCCTGATGAAGGCGGCACTCGCCGGCAAACAAGTAACCGTCGTCGTCGAACTGATGGCGCGTTTTGACGAAGCCAACAACGTCAACTGGGCGAAGCAGCTCGAAGAGGCGGGCGCGCACGTCGTGTACGGCGTGTTCGGCTACAAAGTCCACGCCAAAATGGCACTCATCATCCGCCGCGAAGACGGCGTGCTCAAGCGTTACGCCCACCTCGGCACGGGCAACTACCACCAAGGCACATCGCGCATCTACACCGACTTCGGCCTCATTACCGCCGACGAACAAATCACCGCCGATGTGAACACATTGTTCATGGAAATCACAGGCTTGGGCAAGCCGGGCCGTCTGAACAAACTCTACCAAAGTCCGTTTACCCTGCACAAAATGGTCATCGACCGCATCAAGCAGGAAACCGAACACGCCAAAGCCGGCAAACCGGCGCGGATTACCGCCAAGATGAATTCGCTCATCGAACCGACCGTCATCGAAGCCCTGTATCGGGCAAGCGCGGCAGGTGTGCAAATCGATTTGATTGTGCGCGGTATGTGCACCCTGCGTCCCAGTGTAAAAGGATTGTCCGAAAACATCCGCGTCCGCTCCATCGTCGGTAGACAGCTCGAACACTCACGGATTTACTGCTTCCACAACAACGGCGCGGACGATACGTTCATTTCCAGCGCAGACTGGATGGGGCGCAACTTCTTCCGCCGCATTGAAACCGCCACGCCGATTGCCGCGCCCGAACTCAAAAAACGCGTCATCCGCGAAGGTTTGGAAATGGCACTGGCAGACAATACGCACGCGTGGCTGATGCAGCCGGACGGCGGCTATATCCGCGCCGAGCCTGCCGAAGGCGAAAGCGAAGCCGACCTGCAAAACGATTTGTGGGATTTGCTCGGAGGCTGACCCGCACCGCCCCGATCAAAAAACATGCCGTCTGAAACCTTTCCGTTTCAGACGGCATGGTTTTGCAGCAATCCAAACAGGGCGGACTGGAGTCAAAAACACACCTTCGCCATTCCGCACAAGCACTTCCCCCATACGCTCCCAACCCCGATCCGCCGCATTCCAGACGGCATTATAGTGGATTAACAAAAATCAGGACAAGGCGACGAAGCCGCAGACAGTACAGATAGTACGGAACCGATTCACTTGGTGCTTCAGCACCTTAGAGAATCGTTCTCTTTGGGCTAAGGCGAGGCAACGCCGTACTGGTTTTTGTTAATCCACTATACCTTTCCGACAGCCGAACAAAACCCCGAATCCGTCTGCACGGTTCGGGGGCATATCTCCAATACGGGCATCGTGTTCCGGAAAACCGTCAAATCCGCATCGGCATCACAATATATTTGAAATTCGGATTGTTCGGCACAGTAAACAGCGTCGAGCGGTTGGCATCGCCGAAAGCAAGTTGCACATCGTCGGAATGAATATTTCGCAACACGTCCATCAGATAGCCGATATTGAAACCGGCTTCCAATTCCCCTCCCTGATAGGCGATTTCGATTTCTTCGCGGGCTTCCTCCTGCTCGTTGTTGCTGCACACGACGCTCAACAGGCCGGGTTGCAGGAACAGGCGCGCGCCACGGAATTTTTCGTTGGCAAGAATGGACACACGTTCCAGCGCACCCAAAAGTTCGGCACGGGACAACACGAAAATCTTGTCGTTGTCCAAAGGAATCACGCGGTTGAAATCGGGGAATTTGCCGTCGATGACCTTGCTGACGATGGTCGTGCCGTTGCATTGGAAACGCACCTGCTTGTCCAGCAGCTCGATTTGAATCGGATCGTCGGGGTTGTTCAACAGTTTGAACAGTTCCAGCACCGTTTTGCGCGGCAAAATCACTTCGGCGCGCGGCAAATCCGCATCAATCGCGCAGGCGGCATAGGCAAGGCGGTGTCCGTCGGTCGCCACAAGGCGCAACTGGCCGCCCTCAACCTGCATCAGCAGACCGTTGAGATAATAGCGGATGTCCTGCACCGCCATGCTGTACTGCACTTGCGACAGCATGGTTTTGAAACGCTCCTGCTCCAGTGAGAAAGTCGCGCTGATGTCCTCGCCGACATTCATCATCGGAAAATCGGCGGCAGGCAGGGTCTGAAGTGCAAAACGCGATTTGCCCGCCTTCAGCGTCAGACGGCTGTCGTCCCAATCCAGCGACACCAGCGCACCGGCAGGCAGCGCACGCAAAATGTCCTGAAATTTCTTGGCATTGGTGGTGATGCGGAAGTCGCCCGCGCCGCCCTCGGGACCCGCAGTGTCGATTTGGATTTCCAAATCGGTTGCCAAAAGCTGGGTCTGCCCGCCCCTGCCCCCAATCAGGACGTTGGACAGGATGGGCAGGGTGTGGCGGCGTTCGACGATGCCGGTAACGGCTTGCAGCGGCTTGAGCAGGCTGTCGCGCTCGGCTTGTAAAATCAACATTTTTTGCTCCTTGAATCGGTTGGATTTCTTACCTTTCAGACGGCATGGGCAATGTCATGCCGTCTGAAAGGCGTGTCCGGTCAGTTTTGAATCAGAATCAGCAGTTTCTCATAATCCTGCGCCAACTCGGGGTCTTCCTCGCGCAGTTTCGCCACCGCCCTGATGCCGTGCATAACGGTCGTATGGTCGCGCCCGCCAAACGAATCGCCGATAGACGGCAGGCTCAACGTGGTCAGTTCTTTGGTCAGGCTCATCGCCACCTGGCGCGGACGGGCAATATTTCGTGTCCGTTTCTTACCGAGCACATCGCTGATTTTGATACGGTAATATTTGGCAACGGCATCAATAATGATGTCGGCGGTAATGACTTTGTGCTTCTCGGCAATAATGTCCTGCAAAGCGGTACGCGCCAAATCGATATCGATAACCGGCCGGTTCATAAAGCGGCTGCTCGCACTGACACGGTTAAACGCACCTTCCAATTCGCGCACATTGGAACGGATCAGGTTGGCAATAAACAATGCCGCCTCGTCTTCGATGCTGATACCCGCCGCCTCTGCCTTTTTCTGCAAAATGGCGATACGCATTTCCAATTCGGGCGGCTCGAGTTCCAAAGTCAAACCCCAAGAGAAACGCGATTTGAGCCGGTCGTCCATGCCTTCGATTTTCGCAGGCAACACATCGCAAGTGAGGATGAGCTGTTTTTTCTCGTTGTGGAAATGGTTGTACAGATAGAAAAACTCTTCCATCGTACGGTCTTTGCCTTTGATGAACTGGATGTCGTCGATAATCAGCAGGTCGTATTGCTTGTATTGCTGCTTGAATACGTCGTAGGTATTGTTGCGAACCGCCTTCATAAAGCTGCGGATGTAGTCGTCCGAATGCATATAGCGCACTTTCGCATCGGGACGGTTTTTCAACAGCTCGTTACCCACGGCCTGAACCAAGTGGGTTTTACCCAAACCCGTACTGCCATAGAGAAAAAACGGGTTATAACTCTGTCCCGGACTTTCCGCTATCGCCTGCGCGGCGGCAGCTGCTAGGCGGTTGCCCTTACCTTCGACCAACGTATCAAACGTGTAATCCGGAGACAGGTTGGTTTGTTCGTAACGCGCCTCTTCCGCATCACGCTGCGCATCAGTCCGCGCTTTCGCAAGCACCTCCGATTCCGGACGGGAAGCAGGTTCGGCAGTATGGCGCGGCTCATGCGGGAGGTTTTTTATACGTTCCGCCAAAATATCCGCCGCCGTTTTCGCCTGTACGGATTTGGCAGGCCCTTCAGACGGCAGCTCGTCCAACAGAACCTCCTGCACGGGCATCCCCTCCGACACCGCGTGCAAGGACGGCTCGGCAGGTTCGACAGCACCTTCAACCGCCGCCATCTCATAACGCACGCCTTCTCCCGGTTTGAATACGAAGGCGGAACGGCCGGCAGCCAACTCTTCCCTCACTGCTTCTATTTTTCCGGCAAACTGGCTCTTGAGCATATTGCAGGCAAACTGGTTTTTGCCGTACACCACCCACACCCCGTCTTCCTCGCCGACGGTAAGGGGGGCAATCCATTGTGCAAACTGCCCCGGGGGCAGGGTATCGTGAAGGCGGCGGAGGCACATCGGCCAAAATTCTGCTAGTGTCATAGACAAACCCAAATCGGCAGCAAAAAAAATCAGAAAAGAAAAACCGTGTTCCCAATAGGGCGCCGGTACGGCCTTATCGGCCAAGGAAAATGCTTTTTATCCAATAAAACAGGTTCATATCCGAAAAGAAAGGGCGTTTTCCCCGCCACGGGCAAGAGCGGGAGATTATTCAAACACGACCGGGGAAAATAATGTTTTCTAAAGGGAAAGCAAACGTTCCAAACGCGCACGGGCTTAAAATGCGGTCTGCCGATTATACCGACCCGCCGGCATTTTATCCACAATACCGGCAAAAATTTATCCACAGAAATGCGCGCATATCGGCCGGCTTCCCGGCAAAGTTTCTCTATTGATTGACAAAATCGGCAAATTGGAGTGTAATTCGCGGTTTATTTATTTACCGATTTTTAGGAAAGCATTATGAAACGCACTTACCAACCTTCCGTTACCAAACGCAAACGCACCCACGGCTTCCTCGTGCGCTCCAAAACGCGCGGCGGCCGCGCAGTATTGGCGGCACGCCGCGCCAAAGGCCGCAAACGCCTGGCGGTGTAATTTTGGACTGCCGCTTCGGAAGGCAGTACCGCTTGTTGAAAACGGATGATTTTTCATCCGTTTTTGCATTCAGAAACCGCCGCAGCCTCGACTTCCTGCAAGTTGCGCGTTCCGACTGCAACGGGGCGGGGCATCCCCGCATCGGACTGGTCGTCGGCAAAAAAACCGCCAAACGCGCCAACGAGCGGAACTATATGAAACGCGTCATCCGCGACTGGTTCAGGTTGAACAAAAACAATCTTCCGCCTCAGGATTTCGTCGTGCGCGTCCGTCGGAAATTCGACAGGGATACCGCAAGGCAGGCGCGCTCGGAGCTGGCGCGGCTGATGTCCGGCGATCCGGCATCGGAACGCGGCAAACAGGCATAGCGCAACGACCGGCGCGGTTCAGACGGCATCCGGTTCACATAAAGGCATCCCGATGAATTTCCTATTGTCCAAACTCCTGCTGGGGCTGGTAAGGTTTTACCAATACTGCATCAGCCCGCTGATTCCGCCGCGCTGCCGCTATACGCCGACCTGTTCGCAATACGCGGTCGAAGCGGTCAAAAAATACGGCGCATTCAAAGGCGGGCTGCTTGCGGCAAAACGCATCGCCCGCTGCCACCCCCTCGGCGGACACGGACACGACCCCGTCCCCTGAACCGCCCCGCCGCCCGAACTGCACGCTTTTCTTTTATTTCCCATCGGTTTCTATATAATGCCGTCTGAAACTTCGGGCAGGCGGCACGACCGCCGGGTATAAAGCCTGCCGTAATCCCCCGCCTATCGGAACCCGCGTGCCGCGGCGTTTCCGACCATTCAGGAAACTCTTATGGATTTTAAAAGACTCACCGCGTTCTTCGCCATCGCGCTGGCGATTATGATCGGCTGGGAAAAAATGTTCCCCGCCCCCCAAACCGCGCCCGCGCCCGGACAGGCCGCACAGCAACAGCGGCAAACCGCCGCAACCGCTTCCGCCGAAGCCGCGCTCGCGCCCGCAACGCCGATTACCGTAACGACCGACACGGTTCAAGCCGTCATTGATGAAAAAAGCGGCGACCTGCGCCGGCTGACCCTGCTCAAATACAAAGCAACCGGCGACGAACACAAACCCTTCGTCCTATTTGGCGACGGCAAAGAATACACCTACGTCGCCCAATCCGAGCTTTTGGACGCACAAGGCAACAACGTTCTGAAAGGCATCGGCTTTACCGCTCCGCAAAAACAATACAGCCTCAACGGCGACAAAGTCGAAGTCCGCCTGAGTGCGCCCGAAACAAACGGACTGAAAATCGACAAAGTTTATACTTTTACCAAAGGCAGCTACTTGGTTAACGTCCGCTTCGACATTGCCAACACCGGCGGCAAGCCCGCCAACCTGAGCGCGGACTACCGCATCGTCCGCGACCGCAGCCAACCCGAAGGCCAAGGCTACTTCACCCGTTCCTACCTCGGCCCGGTGGTTTACACCCCTGAAGGCGGCTTCCAAAAAGTCAGCTTCTCCGATTTGGACGACGATGCCAAATCCGGCAAATCCGAAGCCGAATACATCCGCAAAACCCCGACCGGCTGGCTCGGTATGATCGAACACCACTTTATGTCCGCTTGGATTTTGCAGCCTAAAGGCGGACAAAGCGTTTGCGCCGCAGGCGAGTGCAACATCGACATCAAACGCCGCAACGACAAGCTGTACAGCGCAAGCGTCGGCGTGCCTTTAGCCGCCATCCCGGCCGGCGCGAAAGCCGAAACCGCCGTCAACCTGTATGCCGGCCCGCAAACCACTTCCGTTATCGCCGGCATCGCCGACAAACTGCAACTGGCAAAAGACTACGGCAAAGTACACTGGTTCGCATCGCCGCTCTTCTGGCTCCTGAACCAACTGCACAACATTATCGGAAACTGGGGCTGGGCAATCGTCGTTTTGACCATCATTGTCAAAGCCGTACTGTATCCATTGACCAACGCCTCTTACCGCTCTATGGCAAAAATGCGTGCCGCCGCACCTAAATTGCAAGCCATCAAAGAGAAATACGGCGACGACCGCATGGCGCAACAGCAGGCGATGATGCAGCTTTACAAAGACGAGAAAATCAACCCGCTGGGCGGCTGCCTGCCTATGCTGTTGCAAATCCCCGTATTCATCGGCTTGTACTGGGCGTTGTTCGCCTCCGTAGAATTGCGTCAGGCACCTTGGCTGGGCTGGATTACCGACCTTAGCCGCTCCGACCCCTACTACATCCTGCCCATCATTATGGCGGCAACGATGTTCGCCCAAACCTATCTGAACCCGCCGCCGACCGACCCGATGCAGGCGAAAATGATGAAAATCATGCCTTTGGTTTTCTCCGTCATGTTCTTCTTCTTCCCTGCCGGTCTGGTATTGTACTGGGTGGTCAACAATCTCTTAACCATCGCCCAGCAATGGCACATCAACCGCAGCATCGAAAAACAACGCGCCCAAGGCGAAGTCGTTTCCTAAATGCCGCAGCATGAAAAATGCCGTCTGAAACCTGTTCAGACGGCATTTTTATTGTTCACCCCCTATCGGGGCGGAAATCTTCAACCCGCATACATCACAAAAATCGTCGGACGTTTTTTCAAATTCGGCATTTCTTTCCTTTTCCGCCACTGCGCGATTGTCCGACTGATGATTTCCTGTGTCGGCAAGGTCAAATCCGCAGCTACACACAAGCGCGTTTCAGAATGCAGGTTTTCCACCGCATCGGCAAGCAGCGCATCATTGCGGTAAGGCGTTTCAATAAAAATCTGCGTCTCGCCGCACTGCCGCGAACGTTGCTCCAAAGCCTTCAAACTCTGAATGCGTTCATTTTTTTCAGACGGCAGATAACCCTTAAACGCAAAGTTCTGCCCGTTCGCGCCCGAAGCCATCAGCGCCAGCAGCAGGCTGGACGGTCCGACCAAAGGCCGTACTTCAAAACCGTGTTTATGCGCCAACGCCACCAAATTCGCGCCCGGATCGGCAACGGCCGGGCAACCCGCCTCGCTGACAATGCCCATACTGCGCCCTTCTTGCAAAGGTTTCAGCAATTCCGGCAAAGTCTTCAAATCCGTGTGTTCATTCAGTGTTTGCAGATTCAGCTCGCGGATAGGCGTAGTCACGCCCAAATGTTTCAAATGCGCACGCGCCGTTTTTTCCGCTTCCACGACAAAATCCGTCAGCCCGACAACCGCCTGTTGTTCGTGCGGCAACAGGCACGGCGTGTCCGGCGCGCCCAAAGGCGTAGGAATCAAATACAAAACAGGAAACATCATTCCCTCACTCGTCAGTTAAAAATGCCGTCTGAACCCTTCAGACGGCATAAACGGGCAGTTACAAAACATCCACTCCCTCATTTTTCAAGAAATCGACCAGACGGAAAACCGGCAAACCGATTAAAGCATTCGGATCGCTGCTTTCAATCCGTTCGATCAACAATGCACCCAAATCCTCGCTCTTCAACGCACACGAGCAATAAACCGCATCAGGCTCGCGCTCCAAATAGCGGAGGATGTGCAGCTCGTCCAACTGCCTCATCACGACCACAGTCTTATCGATATGCCGCTGCATCGTGCCCGTAACCGTATTCAACAGCACGACCGCGCTGTAAAACTCAATCTCCCTGCCGCTCAAATGCATCAGCATCTTTTGCGCGTTGGCAAGGTTCATCGGCTTGCCCCACTGCCTGCCGTCGCACCACGCCACCTGGTCCGCCCCGATAATCAAGGACTCCGGAAAACGTCCGATTAATGATTGCGCTTTACCTTCGGCAAGGCGCAATGCCGTCTGAGGGGCAGACTCCCCCAGCATCGGCGTTTCGTCAAAATCGGGGGATGCCGCCTGAAAGGCGATGCCGAGCCTTTCCATCTGTTCGCGGCGGAAAACCGAACTCGTACCCAAAATCAAAGGCAGCTTCAAACCCATCCCATCCTCCTTACCGTTGAAAACACGCCCGAAGGGGCGGTAAAATCCGCACATAAGCCGAAACTCGGACACCCCCTCCGGCACACCGTAACATTTTTCTTAAAAATATTGACGTTAGAACATCTAAATTATATCATACCCCGTTTATGTCAGACCCTAATTTGATTGACCCGAAAGTTTTCGCCGCCGAAGGGCGGAGCCTGCAAGGCGGCTTCCTGCTCGAAGAATTGGACGAACGCGTCAGTTCGCACGATTATCCCGCCGACAAACAGACACGCGTGTCGTTTACGCTGCAAGGCGGACGCGACCGGCTGCAACGCCTGTTCCTCGACTTGGGCGTCAAAGCCGATATGCCCCTGGTTTGCCAGCGGTGCATTGCGCCCCTGCCGTTCCGGCTCGACGAAACCGCCCGCATCGTCTTGTTTTCCGACGAGAAAGACTTGGATGAAGCGATGCTTGCCGATGAAGAATTGGAAGGTATGCTGCTCGAAAAAGAGCTTGACGTGCGGACCCTGGTCGAAGACCAAATCCTGATGTCGCTCCCCTTCTCCCCACGGCACGAAGACTGCGGCGGCAACGGGACACCGGAAAAAGCCGATCGGGACAAACCAAACCCCTTCGCTGTTTTGGCAGGTTTGAAAAGCAATTGATTAGGACACAGTTTATTTATCCAGGAGCTTGAAATGGCCGTTCAACAAAACAAAAAATCCCCTTCCAAACGCGGTATGCACCGTTCGCACGACGCGCTGACCGCGCCTTCCCTGTCCGTCGACGGCGCGACCGGCGAAGTACACCGCCCGCACCACATCTCCCCCAACGGTATGTACCGCGGCCGCAAAGTGGTCAAAGCCAAAGGCGAATAAGCCCTATCCGACTGACTGAAAAAGCCAGGACATTGCCACGCAATTACTGGCTTTTTTTGCATTGGGCGCGCTATCCGTCCAAACTTTCGCCATACGTCAATACACGGAATCGGACTGTTCCGTATAATGCCCGTATATTGAAATACATATCCAAAGACACCGAGGATACTCCGATGATACAGAAAATCTGGTACACCTACGACGACATCCACCGCGTCATCAAAGCATTGGCGGAAAAAATCCAGAACTCCGGCATCAAATACGATGCGATGATCGCCATCGGCGGCGGCGGCTTTATTCCGGCACGTATGCTGCGCTGTTTTCTGGAAATCCCGATTTACGCCGTTACCACCGCCTATTACGACAGCGACAACGAGGGACAGGTTACGGAAGAAGTCAAAAAAGTCCAATGGCTGGATCCCGTCCCCGAAGCCTTGCAGGGTAAAAATATATTGGTTGTCGACGAAGTGGACGACAGCCGCGTTACGATGGAATTTTGCCTGAACGAACTGCTCAAAGAAGATTTCGGCACTGTCGGCGTTGCCGTCCTGCACGAAAAAATCAAAGCCAAAGCCGGGAAAATCCCCGAAGGCATCCCCTACTTCAGCGGCATCACCGTGGAAGACTGGTGGATCAACTATCCGTGGGACGCAACCGACATCGACGAACACAACCGCCTTGCCGAAGCCGGTCGAGGCTGATCCTTTCAGACGGCATATTTTCCGAACCGATGCCGTCTGAAGCCAGCACGACCTCTGCCTCAGACCGAAAACCTGCCGGAAACACCTACCGGAGAACCCTATGATTACACTTGCCGTAGATGCTATGGGCGGCGACCAAGGACTTGCCGTCACCGCGCCCGGAGCAACCGCATTCCTCCAAGCACACCCCGATGTCCGCCTGATTATGACCGGCGACGAAGCGCAACTGCGCCAAGCCCTGAACGCGGCAGGTGCGCCGATGGGGCGCATCGACATCTGCCACACCACGCAAGTCGTCGGGATGGACGAAGCGCCGCAATCCGCCCTGAAAAACAAAAAAGACTCCTCTATGCGCGTCGCCGTCAACCAAGTCAAAGAAGGCAGGGCCCAAGCCGCCGTTTCCGCAGGCAACACCGGCGCACTGATGGCGACCGCGCGCTTCGTCCTCAAAACCATACCCGGCATCGAACGCCCCGCCATCGCCAAATTCCTCCCGTCCGACACCGACCACGTCACACTCGCGCTCGACCTCGGCGCAAACGTCGACTGCACCCCCGGACAGCTCGCCCAGTTCGCCATTGTCGGCAGCGAACTCTTCCACGCCCTCCATCCCCAAAAAGGGCGGCCCCGCGTCGGACTGATCAACGTCGGCACGGAAGACATCAAAGGCACGGACACCGTCAAACAAACCTACAAACTGCTGCAAAACAGCAAACTCAACTTTATCGGCAACATCGAAAGCAACGGCATCCTCTACGGCGAGGCAGATGTCGTCGTCGCCGACGGCTTTGTCGGCAACGTTATGCTCAAAACCATCGAAGGCGCGGTCAAATTTATGGGCGGCGCCATCCGCCGCGAATTCCAAAGCAACCTGTTCAACAAACTCGCCGCCGTTGCCGCCCTGCCCGCCCTCAAAGGTTTGAAAAACAAACTCGACCCGCGCAAATTCAACGGAGCCATCCTGCTCGGACTGCGCGGCATCGTGATTAAAAGCCACGGCGGCACAGACGAAACCGGTTTCCGCTACGCGCTCGAAGAAGCCTACCACGAAGCCAAGTCCGCCGGCCCTTCAAAACTCGAACAGGGCGTAGCCGAACAGCTCGCCGCACTCGAAGCTGCCAAAGCAGTCCAAAACGAAATCGCCGCCGACTTGTAAAGAAACACACCCTATGCCGTCTGAAAACCAACCGTTTCAGACGGCATCTGTCCACCTTACCGATCAAAACGCCCATCCAGTGCGAAAATATTCAAAACCAGGTAAGACGAAGATTTACTGGAAAATCAATAAAAATCATGAATAATAATATTTATAAAATCAAACCGTTACAATTCCCAAAAAATAACTGCAGATTTTATTTGGATAAGGTTTATGCTACTGAACAAGATGTGAATATTTCAGCATCCGATTGCAATAAGGAAGTGCACATTGAAATATTTATAGACTCCGTCATTCATTTCCAACTGACGGATGAATCTTATAAAGTAAAATTTTCAGAATATTTATTCCAAAACAGAGCAAAAAATCATTGTGATAAAAATCCTGCTACACCACATTATTTTTTTGAAATAATAGATGACAGTTATATGGACTGGTTGAAAAAAGAAAGTTTTGATTTCTTCGAAAAGGCATATTACAAGGCTTATGTCTTCTTTTTCAACGATTCTGTCATAGAAGTGATCAGCGCGGTAGAACCTGTATTTTATTCAAAATAACAAAAAGACCTGTCCTAAATATCGCCCGGAGTATTTGAAAAGTGAAGACATTAGAAAAACGGATGAAAGCTCTAGACAAACGGATTATGAAGTTCGGAAAATCCCTTGAAGGCAGGCTTGATGCCCGTCTGATTGAATCCGCATTGGATTATATTCATTTTCAAGGATTTTATCTAAATCAAATGCTTACTGCCATTCGTTTATGAGAACTTGTATTCAATACAAGTTCTAACATCTTAATCATGGCACAGCGTATAAGCGTGGATTTGCAGTCCAATCTATATCGCTGATTCTATTCATTAAGCTAATTATGCTTATTCCTCAATCACAGTCTCCACCACCGAATGAATACTTTTAGGCAATTGCAAAAAAGCATTCCAAGCAATTAAAGCAGTTTTAAAAGTATGCAGCGAACAGCTTAAATCAGGCCAGCCGTCTTCTTCATCAAATTCGTTGTGATAGAAAACTACTTTTTCAGCAGAAATATCCCAGCAAAAACCTTGTCCACCTCCTGAATAAACTTCATTGGGATTATTTTCTGCTTGATGGATAAATTCTAAATTTTCATCTATGTCTTTTTGTAGATAAAGGTCTCCTGTTAAAACATAAATAATATATTGATACACTGTTCCTCGTGTATTTATCTTTTGATTAGAAGAATTATCTAAAAACTGGCAGTAGTTAAATAATTCACCAGAACTAAACTGATCATAAAAACATTTTATTTTATACATTTAAAAACACCTTTTTAATCAATACTTCATTTACTATTATAAAGTGGATAAGCTGTTCGATTAGGTTCCGTAAATCCTTCTATTTCAACACCAGATTTACTTGTACCTCTCCATTTTTGACCTTCTAATTCCTTTCTTTTCTCCCAAGCCGAAGTAACTTCAGCCCTAATTCTAGCCTCATCCCAATCTTTTGGGAACATGGTGTGCTTGATTCGGAACGTTTTTTGGCTTTTGAAATCCTGTGTACTTATATCGAAGATTTCGATGTCCGGCTGACGGAACAAGAATCCCGGGAAATTTCTTTTATCAACAAGGAATTTGAGATAGAAAGCACGTCCGATTGGCGAATAAAACCAATGATTTGATAAGAATGAAAACATCGACGGTTGTTTTTGGCGGATTTTTTATGGCAGACAACGGGGAGCGAATCCAAATCCCCGTTTTGGAAAATCCTGACATTAGGGAAATCAATCGCTTTTTTTTCCATATCAAATTTTGAGAAAAAAGCCGGAGTCCTTGTTTTCAGAATTATTCCTGAGCCCAAATTTGGCAATACCGAATTAACTGTCTATTTTGAAAAAGGATATTATAGTGGATTGAATTTAAACCAGTACGGCGTTGCCTCGCCTTAGCTCAAAGAGAACGATTCTCTAAGGTGCTGAAGCACCAAGTGAATCGGTTCCGTACTATCTGTACTGTCTGCGGCTTCGTCGCCTTGTTCTGATTTAAATTTAATCCACTATATTTGCCAATGATTCAAACAATTTTAGAAGGCGAGGATATTGAAGTCAAAAACCTTAAAACGGAAAATTATAGTGGAAATACAATGGAAATTTGGGGAGATTCCTACCCTATTGAGCATATCTCTAAAAATATTTCTACAATTCAAAATATCATTTCTGAATTTATGATACAAAAACAAACACCAGCACCAATAATTTGATGGAAAACCAACAATCAAAATGCCGTCTGAAGCAGCTTGGGTTTTCAGACGGCATTTCCTTCGCTTAAAACAGCATATCGGCAACCCCGCCCCGCCCGTCCACGGCAATCTGTGTCTGAAAACCATCTGTATCCCAAACCACACCCCCATCCCGATTTCCGTCATTTGCACCCTGCCCGTATTGGGCAATCATCGGTTTTTCGCTTACAATAGCCGAATCTGAACCAACTCTCTAAAAAGGCCGTTCCCATGCAGTATGCCAAAATTTCCGGCACGGGCAGCTATCTTCCCGCCAACCGCGTCAGCAATGACGACCTTGCCCAAAAGGTAGATACCTCTGACGAGTGGATTACCGCGCGCACGGGCATTAAATTCCGCCATATTGCAGCCGAAAACGAGAAAACCAGCGATCTTGCAACCGAAGCGGCCCGCCGCGCCCTGGATGCTGCCGGATTGGACAGCGGCGAAATCGATTTGATTATTGTGGCAACGGCAACGCCGGATATGCAGTTTCCGTCTACTGCAACCATCGTGCAGCAAAAATTGGGCATAACCAACGGCTGCCCCGCCTTCGACGTTCAGGCGGTGTGTGCGGGCTTTATGTACGCGCTGACTACGGCAAACGCCTACATTCAAAGCGGCATGGCGAAAAACGCACTGGTCATCGGCGCGGAAACCTTCAGCCGCATTGTAGACTGGAACGACCGTACAACCTGCGTATTGTTCGGCGACGGTGCGGGTGCGGTGGTTTTAAGCGCGTCGGACAAACCGGGCATCATCCACGGCAAGCTGAAGGCAGACGGCAACTACCTGAACCTGCTCAATGCGCCCGGACAAATCGCCGAAGGAAAAATCTGCGGATCGCCTTATATCACTATGGACGGACCAAGCGTATTCAAATTCGCCGTCAAAATGCTGGCGAAAATTGCCGATGAAGTCATCAGCGAAGTCGGTTATACCGCCGAACAAATCGACTGGATTGTTCCCCATCAGGCAAACCGCCGCATCATCGAATCCACTGCGAAACATTTGGGGCTGAGCATGGACAAAGTGATCTTAACCGTCCAAGACCACGGCAACACGTCCGCCGCCTCGATTCCGCTGGCTTTGGATACGGGCATCCGCAGCGGACAAATCAAACGCGGTCAAAACCTGCTGCTCGAAGGCATCGGCGGCGGTTTCGCGTGGGGCGCGGTATTGATGGAATATTAACCTGATGCCGTCTGAAACAAGTTTTCAGACGGCATTTCCCATCCTATGAAGCAACTGTCTTTCCTCAAGCTGACAATATGCACAGCCTTTTTATCCGCTGTTTTCATATTATGTCCCCTATTGGGAGCGTATTACGCAATATTGTCCCTCTATACGTTTGCACTTTACGGCATAGACAAACGGCGTGCCGTACAGGGAAAGTACCGCATTCCCGAATACCGCCTGCTCCTGCCTGCCTTGTTCGGCGGTTGGACGGGCGCATACTTGGGCAGTAGGATATTCAGACATAAAACGGCGAAAAAGCGTTTTGTTGTACTGTTCCGTCTGACTGTTTCGGGTAATGTCCTGGCGACCCTCATCCTGATTTATAGTGGATTAAATTTAAACCAGTACGGCGTTGCCTCGCCTTGCCGTACTATTTGTACTGTCTGCGGCTTCGTCGCCTTGTCCTGATTTTTGTTAATCCACTATATTATTTTGTCCCGCCTGAATTTTTCGTAAAACTCGGGCAGAATACCTGATTATCCAACCAAACAAAGGAATACCATGTCTTTCGCATTCTTCTTCCCCGGACAAGGTTCTCAAAGCCTCGGCATGATGAACGGCTTTACAGGGCATGCCGTCGTCAAAAACACATTTGACGAAGCATCCGCCATATTGGGTCAAGACTTGTGGGCGATGATAAACGGCAGCGATGCCGAAATCATCGGACAAACCGTCAATACCCAACCCATCATGCTCGCCGCCGGCGTTGCCGTTTACCGCGCCTATTTGGAAGCGGGCGGCAAAACGCCTGTCGCCGTTGCCGGACACAGCCTCGGCGAATATACCGCGCTTGTCGCCGCCGGCGCATTGGATTTTGCAGACGCCATCAAACTCGTGCGCCTACGCGCCGAACTGATGCAATCCGCCGTACCGCAAGGCGTAGGCGCAATGGCGGCAATTTTGGGTTTGGAAGATGAACAGGTAAGGCAGATTTGCGCCGAATCCGCACAGGATGAAGTGGTCGAAGCCGTCAACTTCAACTCGCCCGGACAAGTCGTGATTGCAGGCAATGCCGCTGCCGTCGAGCGCGCCATGACCGTTGCCAAAGAAGCCGGTGCCAAACGCGCCCTGCCGCTGCCTGTATCCGTACCTTCCCATTGCAGCCTGATGAAACCCGCCGCCGACAAACTCGCTGAGGCCCTGAAATCGGTTGTAATCAAGCAGCCGCAAATCCGCGTCATCCACAATGCCGACGTTGCCACCTACGATGATGCCGACAAAATCAAAGACGCGCTCGTCCGCCAGCTTTACAGCCCCGTACGCTGGACGGAAACCGTCAACGCCCTCGTTTCAGACGGCATTGCCGAATCCGCCGAATGCGGCCCGGGCAAAGTGTTGGCAGGTTTGGCAAAACGCATCAACAAGGCCGCCGCGTGCAGCGCGCTGACTGATGCCGGACAGGTTGCCGCCTTTATCGAAGCGCACTGACTTCGTTCCGCAAAAAGCAGCCTGCCCTCTTCAGGCTGCTTTTCACGTCCGAACGGCAAACAGCCGCATATTTGCGCTATAATTGATGACGACCAAACCACCGACAGCGGCTGCCGTTGCAGTTCCCGCCCCACCGACATGATAGAAAAACTGACTTTCGGACTGTTTAAAAAAGAAGACGCGCGCAGCTTTATGCGCCTGATGGCATACGTCCGCCCCTACAAAATCCGCATCGTTGCCGCCCTGATTGCCATTTTCGGCGTTGCCGCCACCGAAAGCTACCTCGCCGCCTTCATCGCCCCCCTGATTAACCACGGCTTTTCCGCACCTGCCGCGCCGCCCGAGCTGTCTGCCGCCGCCGGCATCATTTCCACCCTGCAAAACTGGCGCGAACAGTTTACCTATATGGTTTGGGGGACGGAAAACAAAATCTGGACCGTCCCGCTCTTTCTCATCATCCTCGTCATCATCCGGGGCATCTGCCGCTTTACCAGCACCTATCTGATGACTTGGGTCTCCGTGATGACCATCAGCAAAATCCGCAAAGATATGTTTGCCAAAATGCTGACCCTTTCCTCCCGCTACCATCAGGAAACGCCGTCCGGCACCGTACTGATGAATATGCTCAACCTGACCGAACAGTCGGTCAGTAACGCCAGCGACATCTTCACCGTCCTCACGCGCGACACGATGATTGTTACCGGCCTAACCATCGTCCTGCTTTACCTCAACTGGCAGCTCAGCCTTATCGTCGTCCTGATGTTCCCCCTGCTCTCCCTGCTCTCGCGCTACTACCGCGACCGTCTAAAACACGTCATTTCCGACTCGCAAAAAAGCATAGGCACGATGAACAACGTGATTGCCGAAACCCATCAAGGACACCGCGTCGTCAAGCTGTTCAACGGGCAGGTGCAGGCGGCAAACCGGTTCGACGCGGTCAACCGCACCATCGTCCGCCTCAGCAAAAAAATCACGCAGGCAACGGCGGCACATTCCCCGTTCAGCGAACTGATTGCCTCGATCGCCCTCGCCGTCGTCATCTTCATCGCCCTGTGGCAAAGCCAAAACGGCTACACCACCATCGGCGAATTTATGGCATTCATCGTCGCGATGCTGCAAATGTACGCACCCATCAAAAGCCTTGCCAACATCAGCATCCCTATGCAGACGATGTTCCTCGCCGCCGACGGCGTATGTGCATTTCTCGACACCCCGCCCGAACAGGACAAAGGCACGCTCGCGCCGCAGCGTGTCGAAGGGCGCATCAGCTTCCGCAACGTCGATGTCGAATACCGTTCAGACGGCATCAAAGCCCTCGACGGCTTCAACCTCGACATCAGACAAGGCGAACGCGTCGCCCTGGTCGGACGTTCCGGCAGCGGCAAATCCACCGTCGTCAACCTGCTGCCCCGCTTTGTCGAACCGTCTGCCGGCAACATCTGCATAGACGGTATCGACATCGCCGACATCAAACTCGACTGCCTGCGCGCCCAATTCGCCCTCGTCTCCCAAGACGTATTCCTGTTTGACGACACCCTATTTGAAAACGTCCGATACAGCCGTCCCGACGCGGGCGAATCCGAAGTCCTGTCCGCCCTCCAAGCCGCCAACCTGCAAAGCCTGATTGACAGTTCCCCGCTCGGACTGCACCAGCCCATCGGATCAAACGGCAGCAACTTATCCGGCGGACAGCGGCAACGCGTCGCCATTGCCCGCGCCATTTTGAAAGACGCGCCGATATTATTATTGGACGAAGCCACCAGCGCATTGGACAACGAATCCGAACGCCTCGTCCAACAAGCGCTCGAACGCCTGATGGAAAACCGCACCGGCATCATCGTCGCCCACCGCCTGACCACCATCGAAGGGGCCGACCGCATCATCGTGATGGACGACGGCAAAATCATCGAACAAGGCACACACGAACAACTGATGTCCCAAAACGGCTACTACACGATGTTACGCAATATCTCAAACAAAGATGCTGCCGTCCGGACGGCATAAACAAAATGCCGTCTGAAATGGTACAATCACCCCGACCCCTTCAGACGGCATCATATCTGCCGACCCATCCGATTATCTTCAATCACCGTAAAACCCATTATGACCCAAGACAAAATCCTTATTCTCGACTTCGGCTCGCAAGTTACCCAGCTGATCGCCCGCCGCGTGCGCGAAGCCCACGTTTACTGCGAGCTGCATTCCTTCGATATGCCTTTGGACGAAATCAAAGCCTTCAACCCCAAAGGCATCATCCTTTCCGGCGGCCCTAATTCCGTTTACGAATCCGACTACCAAGCCGATACCGGTATCTTTGATTTGGGCATTCCGGTTTTGGGTATCTGCTACGGCATGCAGTTTATGGCGCACCACTTGGGCGGCGAAGTTACCCCGGGTAACCAACGTGAATTTGGTTATGCGCAAGTTAAAACCATCGACAGCGAGCTGACACGCGGCATTCAAGACGATGCGCCAAACACACTCGACGTATGGATGAGCCATGGCGATAAAGTTTCCAAACTGCCCGACGGTTTCGCCGTCATCGGCGACACCTCGTCCTGCCCGATTGCCATGATGGAAAACGCCGAAAAACAATTCTACGGCATCCAGTTCCACCCCGAAGTGACCCACACCAAACAAGGCCGCGCCCTGTTGAACCGCTTTGTCTTGGACATCTGCGGCGCGCAACCAGGCTGGACGATGCCCAACTACATCGAAGAAGCCGTTGCCAAAATCCGCGAACAAGTCGGCAGCGACGAAGTGATTTTGGGTTTGTCCGGCGGCGTGGACTCTTCCGTAGCCGCCGCGCTGATTCACCGCGCCATCGGCGACCAACTGACCTGCGTGTTCGTCGATCACGGGCTTTTGCGCCTGAACGAAGGCAAAATGGTGATGGATATGTTCGCCCGCAACTTGGGTGTGAAAGTGATTCACGTCGATGCCGAAGAGCAATTCATGGCGAAACTCGCCGACATAACCGACCCCGAGAAAAAACGCAAAATCATCGGTGCGGAATTTATCGAAGTATTTGATGCCGAAGAGAAAAAACTCACCAACGCCAAATGGCTGGCGCAAGGCACGATTTACCCCGACGTAATCGAATCCGCAGGCGCGAAAACCAAAAAAGCCCACGCCATCAAATCACACCACAACGTCGGCGGCCTGCCTGAAAACATGAAGCTCAAGCTGCTTGAGCCGTTGCGCGATTTGTTCAAAGACGAAGTGCGCGAATTGGGCGTTGCTTTGGGCTTGCCGCGCGAAATGGTGTACCGCCATCCGTTCCCCGGCCCCGGTTTGGGCGTACGCATCTTGGGCGAAGTGAAAAAAGAATACGCTGACTTGCTCCGTCAGGCAGACGATATTTTCATCCAAGAATTGCGCAACACCACCGATGAAAACGGCACGTCTTGGTACGATCTGACCAGCCAAGCCTTTGCCGTGTTCCTGCCCGTCAAATCCGTCGGCGTGATGGGCGACGGACGCACTTACGACTACGTTGTTGCCTTGCGTGCCGTCATCACCAACGACTTTATGACCGCGCATTGGGCGGAACTGCCGTATTCCTTGTTGGGCAAAGTGTCCAACCGCATCATCAACGAAGTCAAAGGCATCAACCGCGTGGTTTACGATGTGAGCGGCAAACCGCCTGCCACGATTGAATGGGAATAAACGGCCGACTGTGCTGTTCAATACGGCACAGTCCTTTGGTTATCGGAAAAAAGGAAAAAATATGAGCACACAAGATTTAAGCGGCAAAATCGCTTTGGTAACAGGCGCATCGCGCGGTATCGGTGCAGCGATTGCCGACACGCTGGCGGCGGCCGGCGCGAAAGTCATCGGTACGGCAACCGGCGAGAGCGGTGCGGCGGCGATTAGCGAGCGGTTGGTGCAATGGGGCGGCGAAGGCCGCGTATTAAATTCCGCCGAACCCGAAACCGTCGAAAGCCTGATTGCCGACATCGAAAAAACGTTCGGCAAACTCGACATTCTGGTCAACAATGCCGGCATCACCCGCGACAACCTCCTGATGCGTATGAAAGAAGAAGAGTGGGACGACATCATGCAGGTCAACCTAAAATCCGTCTTCCGCGCCTCCAAAGCCGTCTTGCGCGGTATGATGAAACAACGTTCCGGCCGCATCATCAACATCACCTCCGTCGTCGGCGTAATGGGCAATGCCGGGCAAACCAACTATGCCGCCGCAAAAGCGGGCTTAATCGGTTTTGCCAAATCTATGGCGCGCGAAGTCGGCAGCCGGGGCATTACCGTCAACTGCGTTGCCCCGGGCTTTATCGACACCGACATGACCCGCGCCCTGCCCGAAGAAACCCGCCAAACCTTTACCGCCCAAACCGCCTTGGGCAGATTCGGCGACGCGCAAGATATTGCCGATGCGGTTCTGTTCCTCGCTTCCGACCAAGCAAAATACATTACCGGTCAGACGCTGCACGTCAACGGCGGTATGCTGATGCCTTAACAGACAACTTTTTCAACCATGCCGTCTGAAGCCCTTTCAGACGGCATTTGCATTCCCAAACAAAATGAACACACACCACACCCCGCCCTGCCCCTGCGGTTCAGGCACAAGCTATGCCGGCTGCTGCCAACCGCTTCATCTGCGCCATATCCTGCCGCCCACCGCCGAAGCCCTCATGCGTTCGCGGTACAGCGCATATGTGCTGCACCTTATCGACTACATCATCGCTACTACCGTTCCGGCGCAACAAACATTCCTCGATGCCGCCGAACTGATGCAGTGGAGCAGAGAAACCGAATGGCTGGGCTTGAATGTCATCGCACACCGCAACTTCGGCAAACAGCACGCCCAAGTCGAATTTGAAGCCTGCTTCCAAGACGGACAACACCGATCCGCACATCACGAACTGTCCGGCTTCGTCAACATCGGCGGACAATGGTATTTTATCGATCCCACCGTTCCGCATCCTGCGATGAAACAACCCTGCATTTGCGGATCGGGCAAAAAATTCAAAGCCTGCTGCGGCAAATATCTGAAACCTGTCGCATAAAAATGCCGTCTGAACGTTCAGACGGCATTTTCAACGCGCAAAAAAAACCATTCATACCAAGGGTAAGTATGAATGGTCAATACATTGCGGGAAAACGTCTTACTTGCTGCACTGCCGAAAAGGGAGAAACGGCAGCGGTAATCAGCGGAAAGGATTGTACCCGAATTAATGTTAAGAAACGTTAATCGTGAAAATATATTAACAAACCTGTTGAACCTATTGGTTTTCCCGTATCCACCCGACCCAGCGTTCAAACAGCTTCGGTTCGAGCGCGGCAACGACCGAGCGTTTGAACACGTGTTCACCACTCCAAAATCCGTCGCCTTCCAATGTCGTCAGCCTGCCGCCCGCCTCCTCGAAAATCAACGCACCCGCAGCATAATCCCACAGCTTCTGCCCGCCGTGAACATAAACATCATAACGCCCGCAAGCCAGATAACACCAGTCCAGCGTGCTGCTGCCCATACTCCGTATCGTTCCAAAAGGCGCGAGCGTACTCATGCGGCTGGAAAGTTTGCCCGAACGCAGATATTTGATTTCCACGCCCGCAATCGCCTCATTGAGTTTTTTATCCACGAGACGCAAAGGCAGGCGCGTCCCGTTTAAAAACGCCCCCTGCCCCCGTTCGGCATAAAAACATTCGCCGCTGACCGGATTGTAGATTACGCCCAACTCGGCACGCCCGTTGCGGACAAACGCCACCGACACCGCAAAATGCGGCAGCCCGTTGACAAAATTATTTGTCCCGTCTATCGGATCGACAATCCACAGCCCCTTTTCCCCCGAATATTGTTCCCACAAAGCCGACTGTTCCTGCCGCGACATTTCCTCGCCCAACATTGGACTGTCGATTAAAAGCGGCAACGCGGCGGCAAAAGCCGTCTGCGCGGCAATGTCCGCCTCGCTCAACATCGAACCGTCTTCCTTGCGGCAAGACGGCGTATTCAAAAAACGCGGCATAATTTCGGTTTGCGCGATATGGCGCACGACTTTCTGCAAACGGTGTAACACTTCCTACTGTCCTCATATTTTGAACTTGCGGCGCGCGAACGTATATAGTGGATTAAATTTAAATCAGGACAAGGCGACGAAGCCACAGACAGTACAAATAGTACGGCAAGGCGAGGCAACGCTGTACTGGTTTAAATTTAATCCACTATAATGTCCGTTTCCATCACGCCGCTGCGACAGATTATAACCGTCCGAACCGCCAAAAACTATGCCCCGATTCCACCTGCCCGAAAACCTTTCCGTCGGACAAACCGTCGCCCTGCCCGACAACATCGTCCGCCACCTCAACGTCCTGCGCGTCCGCCCCAACGAAAACATCACCCTCTTCGACGGCAAAGGCAAGGCACACGCCGCACAGCTGACCGTTTTGGAAAAACGCCGCGCCGAAGCCGAAATCCTGCACGAAGACACAACCGACAACGAGTCCCCGCTCAACATCACACTGATACAATCCATCTCCTCCGGCGATCGCATGGATTTCACCCTGCAAAAAAGCGTCGAACTCGGCGTAACCGCCATACAGCCCGTCATCAGCGAACGCTGCATCGTCCGCCTCGACGGAGAACGCGCCGCCAAACGCCTCGCGCGCTGGCAGGAAATCGTCATCTCCGCGTGCGAACAGAGCGGCAGAAACACCGTTCCCCCCGTACTGCCCATCATCGGCTACCGTGAAGCACTCGACAAAATGCCGTCTGAAAGCACCAAGCTGATTATGAGCATCAACCGCGCCCGCAAACTCGGCGACATCCGCCACCCGTCCGGCGCAATCGTCTTTATGGTCGGGCCCGAAGGCGGCTGGACAGAACAGGAAGAACAACAGGCATTTGATGCCGGCTTCCAAGCCGTAACATTGGGCAAACGCATCCTGCGTACCGAAACCGCCGCCCTCGCCGCCCTCGCCGCGATGCAGACACTTTGGGGCGATTTCGCATAAACAGAAATACCGTCTGAAACCTGTTCAGACGGCATTTTGCAGCCGATTAAGATAGTAGGTTCAAAATTTTATTGAAGAAACAAAATGGAACTATGGAAAGCTATTTGGCACACTGTCTTTGATTTTTTTAGTGAACTTTTTGATGAAAAACCGTGGCAAGAGAAAGATACAAAAAATAAATTAAAAATACTAGGTGCATTATTGCTAGGTGCTATATTAACTTTTATCTTTTATATTTTATAAAAGCCCCCGCTAACAAGCAGGGGCTTTAAATTTGAGTAAGTGCAACCTTGGGTAAACTTAGTTCCAACGCCTTTGCACTCACAAGGCAATGCCTTGTTTGAATAGTAGGGCAAGATTATACAAATAAGATTTCCCGTGCCGTCATTCCCGCGCAGGCGGGAATCTGGAAACGAAAAACTACAGGGATTTATCCGAAACAACAAACCCTCTCCGCCGTCATTCCCGCAAAAGCGGGAATCTAGAAATTTAACGTTGCGGTGATTTATCGGAAATGACTGAAACTCAACGAACCGGATTCCCACTTTCGTGGGAATGACGAAGTAGAAGTTGCCCGAAACTTAAAACAAACGAAACCGAACGGACTGGATTCCCGCCTGCGCGGGAATGACGAATTTTAGGTTGCTGCTTTTGGTTTTCTATTCTTATGAAAATAACGAGATCCTAGCTTGTGGGTATTTATCGGGAAAACAGAAACCCCTCCACCGTCATTCCCGCGAAGGCGGGAATCTGAAAATTTAATGTTGCGGTGATTTATCGGAAATGACTGAAACTCAACAAACCGGATTCCCCAACATAAATTTAGGGACAGCGCACACCCGCCAAATAAGGAAAGGCCAAAACCTATTCAAACGGGACGACGTGCCGCCCAAGGTGTTTTTCCAATTTTTTCTGACGTTTCCGTTCCCTCGCCCTTTCGATTTCCCTGCCGATTTTTCCCAAAGCGCGTTTCAACAAAACCTTCGGGGAGCGGCGGTTGCGGTGCGATTCCTGCCTGCCGTTTTTCAGTTGGCTGGGCAGGGTTTCGCTTTGGATGCACAAGGCGGGGGTCAGTTGGCAAACCGTCATATCCCCTTTGTCGAGGAAACTGCTGAACAGCATCCAATCCACCGCCTTCAGGCGTTCAGACGGCAAAACGGCAAACCTGTCCAAGAAGAAACGCATTGCCTTTCGGGAAATGATATAACCCGCCATACCAAAATGTTCGCTTTCCAACAGCGGGAAGGCGCGCCCGCAGTAGTCCGCCACGCCGGAGGGCGAGGTCAGGACGTGCATAAACATCGTTTCCAAACGGACGATAAAGGCGGAATCGGGGTCAAAACGCTCTTCCAGCCAAGCGTCTTCGGCAAGGAACTGCTCCGCGCCTTCGCCGAGTAAAACGTCGTCTTCAAATACGGCGATATACGGCGTGCCTTCGTCCAACGCCTGCTTCCACAATACGGCGTGGCTCATAAAGCAGGCTTTTTCCACTCCGCTCAAATAGGGGTGCGCCGACAAACCGGGGACGAGTTCCGCCATCGCCTGCTCCAGCCTTTCAGACGGCATCAGTGCATCAAAAAACTGAAACGGAATGTCGTGCCTGCCGAAGGTATCGGCAATGTGCGCCCTGCGTTCTGCGGCGGAGCTTAGGCTGATAACGTGGTTTTGCATGATTTTCCCTGTTCGGTTTCAATAGCCCCGGTATTTCCAAGGGCGTAACATTTTTTTCAGGATTTTCCTATATTGCGGTGCGGCAAACAGCTTCCTCATCACGCGGTCTGTCAAGAAATCCAGTAAATCGGTCAAAGAATACTTTTCCAACGACAAGAAATATTCGTACAGGAACAGGCGGAGGTATCCGATATCCTGTCCGGACAAGGCTTTTTCGTGCAACGCATATGCCGTTGATTTCAAAAGCCCGTAATTCAGGCAGTCCGCCCCGACGGCTATGCCTGCCGCCTTCCAATACCCCGCCCTGATTTCTTCTTTGATTTTCCACGCCGTCCTGCGCTGTTGCAGGTTGTGTTTGGAAGAGGTCTGGTCTTGATGGAAGCGGTATTTGACCAAGGCTTCGGGATAATTCGCCAGCCTGCCCAGTTTGCCGGCTTCGTACCAAAACTTATAGTCTTCGGCGTGGATATAGGCGGGGTCGAACCGCAAACCGCCGTCAATGACGCTGCGCCGCATAATCATCGTGTTGTTGTGTATGGGGTTGCGGAAGGGAAAGGCAGACACGATTTCCTGATGGGTCAGGGGGTTTTTCCAAATTTCGCCGTTTCGGGCAATGGCGGCAAGCACGCTTTTATTGTTTTCTTCCGACAAAACTTCCAGCCACGCGCCCATTGCGATGATGCTGCGGTCTTTTTCCATCTCGCCCACGATTTTCTCAATCCAGTCGGGGGCGGCAATATCGTCTGCATCGGTGCGCGCAATATATTCCCCCCCCCGGACTTTGCCAATTCGTCCAGCCCGATGTTTAAAGAGGCGATAAAGCCCAAATTGCGGGGATTGGAAATTATCCTGATCCTGCCGTCCTGTTCTTGGAAACGCCGGGCAATGGCAAGTGTGCCGTCCGTCGAGCCGTCATCGACGATTAAAATATCCAAGTTGCGCCAAGTCTGCCCCACTACGGCGGACAGCGATTGGGCGAAATATTTTTCTGTGTTGTAGGCGCAAATCAATACGCTGACTAAAGGTTGCAATCCGTTCCCCTTTCCGATACGTCCGATGCCGTCTGAAGGCTTCAGACGGCGTGCCCCGTCAATAAATCTTGCGTAAGAATCTGGCAGACAGCTTTCTGCGCCATCTTTGAAACATACGCTTCGCGGGCGGGACGGCAAGTTTGCCGCGCCATTCTTCGGGAACGGTCGTCAGGCTGCCCGCCAACTCTGTGAAACGTTCCGCACCCCAAGCGGTACAGTCCCTGTGCCACGGCTTTGCCGGGCCGCAATAATGGCTGACGGCGACGGGCATCGCCGTATTGGTCCGGTCGCGGTAAAGCGGGTCGGTATGGCGGGACGCAAACCTGTTCGCCATAAAGGCATAATTGGTCGGCATAAAGTTGAAACGGCTGTTCGCATAACACACCCCGCCTTTAAACAGCCCGTTCAAAATATCCTGATCCTGATATTGCATCACGTCCTTGTATTGTTCCACCCATTCGCAGGACATTTTGAAAATATCGTGCTGCCGCAACTTTTTCAGGTTGATCAGCAATACGCCGGCATTGAAATAATATTCGCCGTCCGCCATACCGATTTTTTGTTTGTAGCCTTCCTGCCTTTCGACAAACAAATCGATGCACGCGCCGACCCAGTTATTGCCCAAATCGGTATCCCATAAGGGCTTCAGGCTGTCCCTGACCAATACGTCTATATCCAAATACAGGACTTTATCGCAATCGGCAATGTATTCGCCCAATTTCAAGCGGGCATAAGTCGTGATGGAAATGTGCCTGATGTTTAAGGGGAAGCCGGCGAAATCTTCGGGGTTTACGTCTATAAAGCGGATATTACCCCCCCCCCGCAAATTGGCGGCAACCGCCGCCCGGTTTGCCTCACTGATGCCGGCATCGAGGACGTAAAACCTGATTTCCGTATCGGGATGGGCCGCTTCCACGCTTTTTGCCGCAACGCAAAGGTAGGCGGCATAGTTGTCGTCTGCTGCAAATACGATGTCCATCTTTTCTCCTTTTATTGGAAAGGCACAATAATCTTGCCGATTAACTGTTCGCGCCTTTGCCGGCGTTTTTCCCTTTCCCTGCTGATTTTGGTCAAGGCGCGGATCAGGCGGTTTTTGAATGTGTTGGCGGGGGAATCGCGCCTTTGCTGTTTGCGGTTCATGCAGCGGTCGTGTTCGATCAGGCTGCCCAATGCGCTGTTTTGGTCGTGAAACTTGGCATAATGCAGCTCTTGGGCGCACAAGGCGGGATTGAGCTGGAAAACCGGCATCCTTTCCCTGTCGTCAGGGTTGCCGAACATCATCCAATCGATAGGGTGCAGCCCTTCAGACGGCAGGGCGGCAAACCCGTCCAAAAAAAACCGCATCGCTTTTCTGGAAATGATATAGCCCGCCGTCCCCCAGTGTTCGCTTTCCAACAGCGGGAAGGCGCGCCCGCAGTAGTCCGACACGCCGGAGGGCGAGGTCAGGACGTGCATAAACATCGTTTCCAAGCGGACGATAAAGGCGGAATCGGGATCAAAGCGTTCTTGCAGCCAAGCGTCTTCGGCAAGGAACTGCTCCGCGCCTTCGCCGAGTAAAACGTCGTCTTCAAATACAGCGATATACGGTAAGCTTTCGTCCAGTGCCTGTTTCCACAATACGGCGTGGCTCATAAAGCAGGCTTTTTCCACACTGCTCAAATAGGGGTGAGCCGACAAGCCGGGGACGAGTTCCGCCATCGCCTGTTCCAGCCTTTCAGACGGCATCAGTGCGTCGAAAAACTGAAACGGGATGCCGCGACTGCCGAAGGTTTCGGCAATGTGCGCCCTGCGTTCTGCGGCGGAGCTTAGGCTGATAACGTGGTTTTGCATTAAATCTCCTGTTCTTTCCCTGCAGAATCCGACCGCGCCTGCCGGCGGTTTTTAATCAGCCGGTGCAAAATGCTGAAGTATTGCCTCATGGTAAACAACCGCCGTATCCTGCCGTCTGCCGCAAAATCCAGCCACACGCCGGCGGGCGGCGTGTCCGTCCGTTTGAAACATTGATACAAAAACCGGCGGGCGCGTTCAAAATCTTCTTCCGGCAAATGTTTCTCCAGCAATTCATACGCTACTGCTTTTATTTGGCGGTATTCAAGGCTGTCGAACCGGGTTTTAAAACCCATAGACTGCAAAAAATCGTTTCTGGCGGTTTTTTGGATGCCTTGCGCGATTTCGTGTTGGCGGATGCTGTATTTGGATGAAACCTGATTGGCGTGAAGGCGGTATTTGACCAAGGCTTCGGGATAATAAGCCAGCCTGCCCAATTTGCTGACATCGTACCAAAATTGGTAATCTTCCGCCCAATCCCGCTCGGTGTTGTAACGCAAACCGCCGTCAATGACGCTGCGCCTCATAATCATCGTGTTGTTGTGTATGGGGTTGCCGAAAGGAAAAACGGCGGCAATGTCTTCATGTCGGGTCGGCTTTTTCCAAATTTTGCCGTGTTCGTGGTGCCGCGCCAGCCGGTTGCCGTCCTTTTCTTCCGACAAAACTTCCAGCCACGCACCCATCGCAATGATGCTGCGGTCTTTTTCCATCTCGCCCACGATTTTCTCAATCCAATCGGGGGCGGCAATATCGTCTGCATCGGTACGCGCAATATATCCCCCCCCCCCGACTTTGCCAATTCATCCAGCCCGATGTTTAAAGAGGGAATCAGGCCGGAATTGCGCGGCTGCGCGAGGATACGGATGCGGCCGTCCTGTTCTTGGAAACGCTGGGCAATGGCAAGCGTACCGTCCGTCGAGCCGTCATCGACAATCAAAATATCCAAGTTGCGCCAAGTTTGATTCACGACGGCGGCTAATGATTGGGCGAAATATTTTTCTACGTTGTAGGCGCAAATCAATACGCTGACTAAAGGCTGCAATTTATTCTCCCGATAGGCACGATGCCGTCTGAAGGCTTCAGACGGCATTCGGACTGTACAACGGTTACTCGCCCAAAAGCGCGATGTCGGCTACCGCGTTCATTTGCTCTGCCAAGCGGTTCAGCAGGTTCAGGCGGTTTTGTTTTACGGCGGCATCTTCCGCCATTACCATCACGCCGTCAAAGAATGCATCGACTTGCGGTTTGACGGAAGCCAGTTCGGACAAGGCGGTTTGAAAATTGCCTTCGGCGACGGCGGCGGCGATTTTCGGCTGCAAGCCTTGCGCAGCGGCAAAGAGGGCTTTTTCTTCGTCCTGTTGCAGCAGGCTTTCATTGACTTCGCCCAACGCGGCATCGGCTTTTTTCAGCAGGTTTTGCACGCGTTTGTTGGCGGCGGCGAGCGCGGCGGCTTCGGGCAGTTGTTTGAACGCGGCGACAGCCTGCAGCTTGGCGGTCAAATCGTCCAAACGGCGCGGCTGTTTGGCGAGTACGGCGGCAACGATGTCTTGCGGATAATCGTTTTGCAGTAACACGGCAAGGCGCGCCTGCATGAAGTCGGTAGTTTCAGGCGGCGTTTTTTCGTTGAGCAAACCTTGCGGGAAGCTGTCGAATGCCGTCTGAATCAGTTCGTTTACGTCCAAACCGTACTGCATCAGCATCCGCAAAATACCCAAGGCGGCGCGGCGCAGGGCGTAGGGGTCTTTGTCGCCGGTCGGAATCAGGCCGATGCCCCAAATTCCGACCAGGGTTTCCAGCTTGTCCGCCAGTGCCACGGCGGCGGCAATTTTGCTTTCGGGCAGCTTGTCGCCGGCAAAACGCGGTTGGTAGTGTTGCTCAATAGCTTCGGCGATTTCTTCGGTCTCGCCGTCCAAGCGGGCGTAGTATTTGCCCATCGTGCCTTGCAGTTCGGGGAACTCGCCGACCATTTCGGTCACCAAGTCGGCTTTTGCCAAACGTGCGGCGCGTTCGGCTGCGGCAGCATCTGCGCCCAACGCTTTAGCGATGTGGGCGGCAATGCTTTGCAAACGTTCGATGCGTTCGGCTTGCGAACCGATTTTGTTGTGGTACACCACGTTCGCCAGCTTGGGCAGGCGGCTTTCCAAAGTCGCCTTTTGGTCTTGTTTGTAGAAGAACTCGGCATCAGACAGGCGCGCGCGCAAAACGCGTTCATTGCCTCGGATGATGTGCGACGGGTCTTCGGTTTGCAGGTTGGAGACCAGCAGGAAGCGGTTCATCAGCTTGCCGTTTTGGTCGAGCAGCGGAAAGTATTTTTGGTTTTGCTGCATCGTCAGAATCAGGCATTCTTGCGGCACGGCGAGGAAGTGTTCCTCAAAACCGGCTTCCAAAACAACAGGCCATTCGACCAGCGCGGTTACTTCGTCCAACAATGCTTCATCGGCAGCAACAGTCGCGTTCAGACGGCGTGCCTGCCCTTCCAATGCCGTCTGAATCGCGGATTTGCGCTCGGCAAACGAAGCGACGACTTTGCCTTGCTCGCGCATTTGTTCGGCGTAGCTGTCGGCGTTTTCAATGGTGATTTCGCCGTTGGAGAGGAAGCGGTGTCCCAAGGTTTGATTGCTGCTTTGCAGACCCAAAACGCTGACGTTCACGACATCGCCGCCGTGCAGCACAATCAGCCCGTGGACGGGGCGCACAAAGGTAAACGTGCTGCTGCCCCAACGCATCACTTTCGGAATCGGCAGTTTTTTCACTGCGGCATTGATAATGTCTTCCAAAAGTTCGCCCAACGGTTTGCCGGTTTGGACGTATTCGTAGGCGTACACGTCCTGCTTGCCGTCGTGGACGATGGTCAAATCTTCGATTTTCGCGCCCGCACCGCGCGCGAAACCTTCCAAAGCCTTGGTCGGCACACCGTCTTTTACGGCATTCGCCACGGCAGGGCCTTTTTTCACGATTTTTTGATCGGCTTGAACGGCTTTGACGTTTTTGACTTGAACCGCCAAACGGCGCGGCGAGGCATAAGCTGTAAATTCGGCTGCGCCGTCAACCAGTTGCGCTTTTTCCAAGCCTTCGGCAACGGAAGCGGCAAAATGGTTGCCCAGATTATTCAGGGCTTTGGGCGGGAGTTCTTCGGTAAGGAGTTCGATTAAAAGAGTTTGGGTTGTCATATGAGACTTTCTGTTTGTCCGTAGGCCCTGCTTATAAAGCCTGCATATGCCGTACGGCCTGTATTAATGGATACGCAAAAAAGGCCGTCTGAAAACCTGTTTCAGACGACGTATCGTTATTTTTTAATCAACGGGAAGCCCAGTTTTTCGCGGCTTTCGACATATTTTTGCGCCACGGCGCGGCTCAACGCGCGGATGCGCCCGATGTAGGTGGCGCGTTCGGTTACGGAAATCGCGCCGCGTGCGTCTAAAAGGTTGAACGTATGCCCCGCTTTGAGGACGAGCTCGTAGGCGGGCAGGGCGAGGCCGGCGTTTTCTTCGGCGAGCAGGCGTTTGGCTTGCGCTTCGTAGTCGTTGAATTGGCGCAGCAGCCAGTCGGCATCGCTGTATTCGAAGTTGTAGGTGGATTGTTCGACTTCGTTTTGGTGGTACACGTCGCCGTAGCTTACGGTGTTGCCGTCCGGCGTTTTTGCCCAAACGAGGTCATAGACGTTTTCCACGCCTTGCAGGTACATCGCCAAGCGTTCGATGCCGTAGGTGATTTCGCCGAGTACGGGGGTGCAGTCGATGCCGCCGACTTGTTGGAAATAGGTAAACTGTGTTACTTCCATGCCGTTGAGCCAAACTTCCCAGCCCAAGCCCCATGCGCCGAGGGTGGGGTTTTCCCAGTCGTCTTCGACGAAGCGGATGTCGTGGACTTTAGGGTCGATGCCCAATTCGCGCAGAGAGTCGAGATAAAGGTCTTGGATATTGGCGGGGGCGGGTTTGAGGGCGACTTGGAATTGGTAATAGTGTTGCAGGCGGTTGGGGTTGTCGCCGTAGCGACCGTCTTTGGGGCGGCGGCTGGGTTGGACGTAGGCGGCAAACCAAGGCTCGGGGCCGAGTGCGCGCAGACAGGTGGCGGGATGGGAAGTACCTGCGCCGACTTCCATGTCGAAAGGTTGGATGACGGTGCAGCCTTTGTCTGCCCAGAATGTTTGCAGTTTGAAGATGATTTGTTGGAAGGTGAGCATGACTTATTGTTCGATAAAATAAAGGTTTTATTTTACTGTTTCCATAGCCGCTTGAATAGATTTATCTCGAAGACAGCCTGATTTGAAACCAGGGGATGGATAATTTTTTAATTTAAATCCGGAAAATAAAAAGCACGGCCAAACGACCGTGCTTTCCCAAACCACACAAGTTTTATTTTTTGTGCGAACGGATATAGTCCAAAGTCTTGAGCTGTGCAATTGCGGCAGCCAATGCCTTGTGTGCCTCTACCAAATCCTTATCGTCTTTGGCTTGAGAGATACCGGCTTCGGCAGCTTTTTTCGCCTCTTCCGCACGTGCCTGATCCATCTCCGCACTACGGACGGCAACGTCCGCCAAAACGGTAACTTTATCAGGTTGAACTTCCAAGACGCCGCCGGAAACAGCAACCAAGACCTCCTTATCCTCGCCGGGAACAGTCAAACGCAAAGCTCCCGGCCGCACCAAACTCATAATCGGCTCGTGTCGCGGGTAAATACCAAGCTCACCTTGAACGGTCGGAACCACTACAAAGCTGGCTTCGCCCGAATAGATGTTTTGCTCGCTACTGACCACTTCAACTTGCATGACGCTCATGCCGACCTCCTTAGTTTAAGGTTTTCGCTTTCTCTACTGCTTCTTCAATGCTGCCGACCATATAGAATGCCTGCTCGGGCAGATGATCGTATTCGCCGTTCAAAATGGCTTTAAAACCGGCAATGGTATCGCGCAGAGCGACATATTTGCCTGGAGAACCTGTAAACACTTCGGCAACGTGGAACGGTTGAGACAGGAAGCGTTGGATTTTACGGGCACGCATTACAGTCAGTTTGTCTTCGTCAGACAATTCGTCCATACCCAGAATGGCGATGATGTCGCGCAATTCTTTGTATTTTTGCAGAGTAGACTGTACACCGCGCGCTACGTCGTAGTGCTCTTGACCCAATACCATCGGATCCAATTGGCGTGAAGTAGAGTCAAGCGGGTCAACTGCCGGGTAAATACCCAAAGATGCAATATCACGGCTCAATACGACGGTTGCGTCCAAGTGGGCGAAGGTTGTCGCTGGAGACGGGTCAGTCAAGTCATCCGCAGGTACATATACGGCTTGGATGGAAGTAATGGAACCGGTTTGGGTAGAGGTAATACGCTCTTGCAAACGACCCATTTCTTCAGCCAATGTCGGTTGGTAACCCACTGCAGAAGGCATACGGCCCAACAGTGCAGATACTTCGGTACCGGCCAAAGTGTAACGGTAGATGTTGTCAACGAAGAACAATACGTCGCGACCTTTACCGTTTTCATCTTTTTCGTCACGGAAGTATTCGGCCATAGTCAAACCAGTCAAAGCAACGCGCAGACGGTTGCCTGGAGGTTCGTTCATTTGGCCATACACCATGGCTACTTTATCCAATACGTTGGAATCTTTCATCTCGTGGTAGAAGTCGTTACCTTCACGGGTACGTTCACCCACACCTGCGAACACGGACAGACCGCTGTGCGCTTTGGCGATGTTGTTGATCAATTCCATCATGTTCACGGTTTTGCCCACACCGGCACCGCCGAACAGACCTACTTTACCGCCCTTGGCAAACGGACACAGCAAATCGATCACTTTAATGCCGGTTTCCAACAATTCGGTAGTTGAAGACAACTCGTCGAATTTCGGGGCGGTTTGGTGGATGGCGCGGCTCTTGTCGGTATCGATCGAACCTGCTTCATCAACAGGCGTACCCAATACATCGACAATACGGCCCAATGTGCCTTTACCTACCGGCACAGTGATTGGCGCACCGGTATTGCTGACAGACATGCCGCGTTTCAGGCCGTCTGAACTACCCATTGCAATAGTACGGACAACGCCGTCACCCAGAAGCTGTTGGACTTCCAGGGTCAGACCGTTCTCGTCCAATTTCAGGGCATCGTAAACATGCGGAATCGCATCGCGTGGAAATTCCACGTCAACCACCGCACCAATAACTTGCACGATTTTGCCTTGGCTCATTATCGTATCCTAATTTCCTGTTCAGGCTTCAGACGGCATCAAACTGCCGCCGCACCTGCTACAATTTCTGACAATTCCGTGGTAATCGCGGCTTGGCGCGATTTGTTGTACACCAGGCGCAATTCTTTGATGGCATTGCCTGCGTTGTCGGTTGCGGCTTTCATCGCTACCATACGCGCGGCTTGTTCGGATGCCATGTTGTCGCTCAATGCCTGATAAACCACAGACTCCAAATAGCGGCGAACCAAATATTCCAATACGGCGACAGGGCTCGGCTCGTAGAGGTATTCCCAAGTAAATGAAGAATGGCCTGTTCCGTCGTCAATAACGTTTTCACCGATAGGCAGCAAAACTTCCATACGCGGCTCTTGGCGCATTGTGTTGATAAAACGTGAGTAAACCATATGGATACGGTCTAATTCATGCTTCTCATAACGTTGGAAGATTTCGGTCAGAGAGCCGAGCAGCAATTCCATTTTCGGGGTATCGCCCAAATTGGTTGCGCTGGCAATAACATTCAAACCGATGCTTTGGCATGCAGCCAAACCTTTACTACCCAGGCACACGACTTCGACTTCGATGCCTTGTTCCTGATACTCTTGAACTTGCGCCAAAAACTTTTTCAGTACGTTTGCGTTCAAGCCGCCGCACAAGCCTTTGTCCGAGGTAATCAAGATGAAACCGGCACGGCGCACTTCGCTGCGCGGCTCCAACAATTTGATACCGTGATCGGCATTGGTCTGTGCGAGATGGCTCATCACCGTACGCACTTTTTCGGCGTACGGACGCGCCAGGCGCATCCGGTCTTGAGTCTTCCGCATTTTAGAGGTTGACACCATTTGCATCGCTTTAGTGATCTTCTGGGTATTTTGAACACTGCGGATTTTGGTGAGAATCTCTTTCCCGACTGCCATTTCAGACTCCTTTCATCTCAATGCTTATGCTTGGTAAGCGTAAGAAGATTTGAAAGATTTCATGGCTTCGGCCAATGCTTTTTCGCTTTCGTCAGACATTGCGCCCGATGCATTAACCGCTTCCAAAACCTCAGGGTGCTGCGTACGGACGAAACTCAGGAATTCCGCCTCGAAAGCCAAGGCTTTGGATACCGGAACATCTGCGTAAGAACCGTTGTTGATCGCCCACAAAGTCAATGCCATTTCGGCAGTGTCCAATGTGCTGAATTGTTTTTGCTTCATCAATTCGGTAACCACTTCGCCGTGTTGCAGCTGTTTGCGTGTTGCTTCGTCCAAATCGGAAGCAAATTGCGAGAACGCCGCCAATTCACGGTACTGCGCCAACGCCAAACGGATACCGCCGCCCAGTTTTTTGATGACTTTGGTTTGTGCCGCACCGCCTACGCGCGATACGGAAATACCGGCATTGATTGCAGGGCGGATACCGGCGTTGAAGAGGTCGGTTTCCAAGAAAATCTGACCGTCGGTAATCGAAATGACGTTAGTCGGAACGAAAGCAGATACGTCGCCTGCTTGGGTTTCGATAATCGGCAAAGCAGTCAGAGAACCGGTTTTGCCTTTTACTTCGCCGTTGGTCAATTTCTCCACTTCGTGTTCATTGACACGTGCCGCACGTTCCAACAGACGGGAGTGCAGGTAGAACACATCGCCGGGATAGGCTTCGCGGCCGGGCGGACGGCGCAAAAGCAGGGAAATTTGACGGTAAGCCACAGCCTGTTTGGACAAATCGTCATAAACAATCAAGGCATCTTCGCCACGATCGCGGAAGAATTCACCCATCGTACAACCTGAATAAGGTGCGATATATTGCAATGCCGCCGCTTCAGATGCAGTTGCAGCAACCACAATCGTGTGTTCCATCGCGCCATGCTCTTCCAATTTGCGGACCACGTTGGCAATAGAAGATGCTTTTTGACCGATAGCGACATAGATACAGATAACACCCGTACCTTTTTGGTTGACGATGGCATCCAATGCTACGGCCGTTTTACCTGTCTGACGGTCGCCAATAATCAACTCACGCTGACCGCGACCGACAGGAACCATAGAGTCAATCGCCTTCAGACCGGTCTGCATCGGCTGGTCAACCGATTTGCGCGCAATCACGCCCGGTGCGATTTTTTCGATAGGGGCGGTCAAAGTTGTATTGATTGGGCCCTTGCCGTCAATCGGCCGACCCAATGCATCAACGACGCGTCCGACCAGTTCGCGTCCGACCGGCACTTCTAAAATACGGCCGGTACAGGTAACCGTGTCGCCTTCTTTAATATGTTCGTACTCGCCCAACACTACGGCACCGACGGAGTCGCGCTCTAGGTTCATCGCCAAGCCGAAAGTGTTACCCGGGAATTCGAGCATCTCACCTTGCATTGCATCTGACAAACCATGGATACGAACGATACCGTCAGTTACCGAAATCACCGTACCACAGGTACGCACTTCGGCATTTACAGACAGATTTTCGATCTTGGCTTTAATCAGATCGCTAATTTCAGCAGGATTAAGCTGCATGAAAACTCTCCTAATTCGTCATAGTCGTGTACAAGGCACTCAGTTTGCCTTGTACAGACAAATCCAAAACCTGATCACCCACTTCAACTTTTATGCCGCCAATCAGCTCCGGTTCGATTTCGACAGAGATTTTCAGCTCGCTGTCGAAACGCTTATTCAGCATTTGCGCCAACTCGCCGACCTGTTTGTCGGTCAACGGATAAGCACTGTAAATGACGGCAGATTTGATATGGTTGAATGATAAGGTCAAGTCTTGATATTGAGCATATACTTCCGGCAATATCGACAAACGTTTCTGCCCGGCCAAGACAATAACAAAGTTTTTCAACTCCTTGTCTTTCAAACCGACCAAATCGATGAGGATATCTACTTTTTCTGAAGCATTCGTTTCAGGACGGTCAATCAATGAAGCCACCTTCCCTTCCTGAACAACCGCCGCAAGTTTTTCCAGTCCGCCCAACCAAGACTCAATTTGTTTTTTTTCCTGAGCCAGACCGAACAATGCCTTTGCATAAGGTCTGGCGATCGTTGCGAACTCTGCCATAAGATTACAGCTCCTGTTTCAGGGTATCGAGCAGTTTTACGTGTTTGGAAGCATCGACTTCGCTGCGCAAAATAGATTCGGCACCTTTGACAGCCAACACGGCAACCTGCTCGCGCAGGGATTCGCGTGCGCGGAACAATTCCTGCTCCACATCGGCCTTTGCCTGAGCTGTAATGCGCGCCGCCTCGGAAGAAGCCTGTTCTTTGGCTTCTTCGACAATTTTGGCAGCACGTTTTTCGGCGTTGGCAACCATTTCGGAAACCTGATTACGCCCTTCGACCATAAGTTCTGCAACTTTTTTCTCTGCCTGCTCAAAATCGCTCTTACCGCGCTCGGCGGCAGCCAAGCCCTCGGCGATTTTTGCAGCACGCTCATCCAAAGCTTTTGCAATCGGCGGCCACACAAATTTCATGGTAAACCATACCAAACCGAAAAAGACGATGATTTGAGCGAATAATGTTGCATTGATATTCACGTTACTTAACCTTCGTATTGGGGTTAATCAAACAGACGGTAAGCCTGTATCTGAACGGATTTCTCCGCCTTGATTACGCAGCACCAGTACCAAACGGGTTAACGAAGGCGAACAACAGGGCAATAGCCACACCGATCAAGAAGGCCGCATCAATCAAACCGGCAATCAGGAACAGCTTGGTTTGCAGCGGACCAATCAGCTCAGGTTGACGAGCAGAAGATTCCAAATATTTAGAACCGACCATTGCGATACCGATAGAGGCACCCAGTGCGCCCAATGCAACGATCAAACCACATGCGATAGCAATCAAACCCATTTTAAACTCCTTAAAGAAACAAAGGTTAAACTACAAAAAACAAACTACTTAAGAAAATCAGTGCGCATCATGTGCCTGTCCGATATAGACAAACGCCAACGCCATGAAAATAAACGCCTGCAGGGTAATCACCAAAATATGGAAAATCGCCCATGCCAAACCGGCAATAATGTGGAAGACAAACAGAATCGGATCCATTACTTCGATGCTGCCGGAAGCCGCCCAAGCACCGCCAAGCAAGGCTATCAGCAAGAATACCAATTCGCCCGCATACATATTGCCGAACAGCCGCATACCGTGGGATACGGTTTTAGAAAGAAACTCGACCAAATTCAACAGAAAGTTCGCAGGTGCGAGTTTTGCACCGAACGGCGCGCTGAACAACTCGTGAAACCATCCGCCCAATCCTTTGATTTTGATGTTGTAATAAATACAAATCAGCAACACGCCGACAGCGAGTGCCAAAGTGGTGTTCAAATCGGCAGTCGGCACGACGCGCAGCAGGGCGTGATGGTTGCCGGTAATGCCCTGCCATACCATCGGCAGCAAATCGACCGGCAGCATATCCATCGCGTTCATCAGGAAAATCCAGACAAACAGCGTCAGACCCAACGGCGCGACGGCTTTTCTAGACTTTTCATTGTGAATGATGCTCTTACACATATCGTCCACAAACTCGAACAAGATTTCCACGGCGGCCTGAAAACGTCCGGGAACGCCTGCCGTCGCTTTTTTTGCACCGCGCCACAACAGAAAGCTGCCGATTACGCCCAACAAGACGGCAAAAAAGACGGCATCAAGGTTAATAAACGAAAAATCAGCAATGTTTTTCAGTCCCTGACCCTGAGTAACATCCGACAAACTGGTCAAGCTCTGCAAGTGGTGCTTGATGTAGTCGGCAGCGGTAATGGTTTCACCTGCCATAATCTTTCACTCTCAACAATACTAAAAAAACCAGATGGCTGACACCGAGCAGCCCCATCAGAAACGGGGCGAACACCAGCGATTGATGCCATATTGCAAATACGGCAAGCATAGACAACAGCGACAGCACTACTTTTAAAATCTCTCCGAAGACGAACATCCTGCTTTGCAGGAAGGGGTTTCCCCTGAAAAGTTTTAAAAGTAAAACTGCAACAAACGTGGGAAGCAGGTAGGACAAACCGCCCCCGACCGCCGAAAGGAATCCGGCAAAACCCCATACGGCAAAGGCAACTGCGGCGCATATGGACAATACGGCGGATTGTAGGATGATAATCTGCTTCATAAAGGGAATGTTTCCGCCTCGGATTTGAGGCGCGGCTAATATAATTTAGAAGCCTTATTACGTCAAGCGACAGTTAATCTTTGTGAAACAACGTATCCCAATCCGCCGCACCCGCCGCCTGAATAACGGCGGTAGGTGTCATTCTAACACACATTACATATAATTACAGATTATTGGAAAGTTTGTCCGAATTTCTTTACGTTTTATGTTTCAGACGGCATATCCCGCAAAATTAAGGCAGGTAATCTATTCCCAACTGCTCCAACAGGTGGCCGAACGTTTCAGGCGTATCGAAATACAGGACAATCCTGCCTTTTTTGTGGTTGGCGGTTTTGACTTCAGCGTTGACACCCAGTTTTTCAGTCAGCAAATCATTCAGGCGGCCGATGTCGGCGGCGGCAGTTTTTTTGGGCTCGGGACGTTTGTTTTGAAGGGCGGCCTGGCTGCGGCGTTCGACTTCGCGCACCGACCAGCCGTTTTTGACGGCCTTTTGCGCCAACTCGAGCTGTTCGACGACGGGCAGGGTCAGCAATGCGCGGGCATGCCCCATTTCGAGGCGGCGTTGGTAAAGCATTTCCTGCACGGGTTCGGGCAGGCTTAAAAGGCGCAGGCTGTTGGAAATCGCGCTTCGGCTTTTACCGACGGCTTGGGCGATGGTTTCGTGGGTCAGCCCGAACTCGTCGGCAAGGCGTTTCAAGCCTTGTGCTTCTTCGATGGGGTTGAGGTTTTCGCGCTGGAGGTTTTCAATCAAACCCATTGCCAGCGCGGTTTCGTCGCTGATGGTTTTGATAACGGCGGGGATTTCGGACAGGCCGGCAATCTGTGCGGCGCGCCAACGGCGTTCGCCTGCAATCAGTTCGTATCGGGACAGTCCGTGTTCGCGCACGATGACGGGTTGTATCACGCCTTGCGCCTTAATCGAATCCGCCAGCTCCTGCAAGGCTTCGTCATCGATTTGAACACGCGCCTGATAGCGGCCGGGCCGGATATCTTTAACCGCAACCGCAGTCAACCGGTCGCCGCTGCTGTTGTCCGCACCGTTGGCGAGCAGCGAATCCAATCCGCGCCCCAATCCGCCTTTTACTTTTGCCATACCGCCCTCCCGTGCCTATTCAGATAGGATGTTAAATCGGGTATTTTATCGGATATTGGGTGTTGCCGACAATTTGTATCCGTGTTTATCTCGAATCGTTTTTTTCACTATAATAACCGCTTTGCCGCTGCCTGCGGCATAACGGAAAGACGGATGATGACTCGACGGTTGATTGTCGGTATCAGCGGGGCAAGCGGCTTTGCTTACGGCATTAAGGCATTGCAGCTTCTGCTTACGCAAGATGTCGAAACGCACCTTGTGGTATCGAAAGGTGCGCAGATGGCCCGGACTTCGGAAACGGATTATATGAAAGACGAAGTATATGCCTTGGCTGACTTCGTCCATCCGATTGGCAATATCGGGGCATGCATTGCCAGCGGTACGTTTAAAACGGACGGGATGCTGGTTGCACCCTGTTCGATGCGGACGCTTGCCTCGGTCGCGCACGGCTTCGGCGACAATCTGCTGACACGTGCGGCGGATGTGGTTTTGAAGGAAAGGCGGCGGCTGGTACTGATGGTCCGCGAAGCACCGTTGAACCTTGCCCATTTGGACAATATGAAACGGGTAACAGAAATGGGCGGCGTGGTGTTTCCCCCTGTTCCTGCGATGTACCGCAAACCGCAAACTGCAGACGATATTGTTACACACAGTGTTGCACACGCTTTGTCGCTTTTCGGAATCGATACGCCGTATTCGGCGGAATGGCAGGGAATGGCGGATTAAAGGACAAAAATGCCGTCTGAACACGGATACGGTTCAGACGGCATCATTGTTTACCCAAGGTTGCACTTACTCAAATTTAAAGCCCCTGCTTGTTAGCGGGGGCTTTTATAAAATATAAAATATAAAATATAAAATATAAAATATAAAATATAAAATATAAAATATAAAATATAAAATATAAAATATAAAAGATAAAAGATAAAAGATAAAAGATAAAATATAAAAGATAAAAGATAAAAGATAAAAGATAAAAGATAAAAGATAAAAGATAAAAGATAAAAGATAAAAGAT
>NZ_CATQFV010000077.1:0-23424 GCF_958267435.1 Neisseria benedictiae | reverse complement strand
GTTTCGGCCCCCCCCCCCCCCCGGCACAGGCGGCAAGGGCGGCGGCAAGCGGCAGTAAGGACAGGGCTTTGTATTTCATCGCATACTCAATCTTGATGATGTGTTAATAATAGTTTTGATTATCAGTTTAAATGTTATATGATGTCAACTGTTTTGTGGGCCGGTGCAAAACCGGTTTTCACGGTTTTCTGCCTGTTTTTCGGATGGTTTGACGTGTTTCGGCGGCATGTTTGCCGGAAAGGTAAATGACAGGGTATGTTGTATTTCAGATACGGCTTTTTGGTTGTTTGGTGTGCGGCAGGTGTTTCTGCCGCCTATGGGGCGGATGCGCCCGCGATTTTGGATGACAAGGCATTGTTGCAGGTGCAGCGGTCGGTGTCGGATAAGTGGGCGGAATCGGATTGGAAAGTTGAAAATGATGCCCCGCGTGTGGTTGATGGGGATTTTTTGTTGGCGCATCCGAAAATGTTGGAACATAGTTTGCGCGACGCGCTCAACGGCAATCAGGCGGATTTAATCGCTTCGTTGGCGGATTTGTATGCCAAGCTGCCGGATTATGACGCGGTTTTGTACGGCAGGGCGCGGGCTTTGCTGGCGAAATTAGCGGGAAGGCCGGCGGAGGCGGTGGCGCGGTATCGGGAACTGCACAGGGAAAATGCGGCAGACGAGCGGATTTTGCTGGATTTGGCGGCGGCGGAGTTTGACGATTTCCGGCTGAAGTCGGCAGAAAGGCATTTTGCGGAGGCGGCAAAATTGGATTTGCCGGCACCGGTTTTGGAAAATGTGGGGCGTTTTCGGAAAAAAGCGGAGGGGCTGACGGGCTGGCGTTTTTCGGGCGGTATCAGCCCGGCGGTCAATCAAAACGCCAATAATGCCGCGCCGCAATATTGCCGGCAAGACGGAGGCAGTCAGATATGCAGTGTCAGCCGGGCGGAGCGGGCGACAGGCTTGAATTATGAAATCGAGGCGGAAAAGCTGACGGCGTTGGCGGACAATCATTATTTGTTGTTCCGTTCCAATATCAGCGGCACAAGCTATTATTTCAGTAAAAAATCGGCTTATGATGACGGGTTCGGCAGGGCGTATTTGGGATGGCAGTATAAAAATGCGCGGCAGACGGTGGGGATTTTGCCGTTTTATCAGGTGCAGTTGTCGGGCAGCGACGGCTTTGATGCGAAAACAAAACGGGTAAACAACCGCCGCCTGCCGCCGTATATGCTGGCGCACGGAGTCGGCGTGCAGCTGTCCCATACTTACCGCCCAAACCCGGGATGGCAATTTTCGGTCGCGCTGGAACATTACCGCCAACGCTACCGCGAACAGGATAGGGCGGAATACAATAACGGTCGGCAGGACGGGTTTTATGTTTCGTCGGCAAAACGTTTGGGCGAATCGGCAACTGTGTTCGGCGGCTGGCAGTTTGTGCGGTTTGTGCCGAAACGTGAAACGGTGGGCGGCGCGGTCAATAATGCCGCCTACCGGCGCAACGGTGTTTATGCCGGCTGGGCGCAGGAGTGGCGGCAGTTGGGCGGTTTGAACAGTCGGGTTTCCGCATCTTATGCCCGCCGCAACTATAAGGGCGTTGCGGCTTTCTCGACAGAGGCGCAACGCAACCGCGAATGGAATGTCTCGCTGGCTTTGAGCCACGACAAGTTGTCGTACAAAGGTATCGTGCCCGCGTTGAATTATCGTTTCGGCAGGACGGAAAGTAATGTGCCGTATGCGAAACGTCGCAACAGCGAGGTGTTTGTGTCGGCGGATTGGCGGTTTTGAATGGTGGGATAATGCCGTCTGAACCTTGTGGAAACAGGTTCGGACGGCATTTTTGCGTGTTCAGGCAAGGACGGCGGCAAATACGCCGCGCAAGGCGTTGGAGAGGCGGATTTCTTCGGCTTCTTGCAGTGTTTTTTGTGTGATGTGTGTTTCGATCACTTGATTTGTGTGCAAATATTTTTGCGGTTCGTCCAATACGGCTTGGCGCATTATGCCGTTTAAAATGTCTAAATCTAAAGAGGGTGTGAGCCACTGTCCGCGATGTTTGACGAACACGTTGCTTCTGCCGCCTTCGAGCAGAATGCCGTCCGAGTTGAAAAACAGGCTGTCGAACGCGCCTTGTGTTTCGGCGGTTTGCCACGCTTGGTCGAAGAGGGAGCGGTGAGTGGTTTTGAAGCGGCGCAGGTAGTTTTGTGCGGGCAGGACGGCGGGCGAAATGATGACGCGTTGTTTGTCAGCCAAATGGTTTAAAACGGCGTGGGACAGGCTGATGCCGTCTGAAGCGAGCAGGGCTTTGACGCGGAACGCGCCGTCGGGCAAGTCGGCAATGTATTGTTTGATTTGATTTTCGCAGCCGTCGGGCAGGGGCAGGTTGAGGGCGCGTGCGGCGGTGTTCAGACGGCATAGGTGGCGGTCGAGCAGGGCGCAGCGTCCGTTTTCGACGCGCAGGGTTTCAAAAATGCCGAAATCGGGGCGCAATTCGTTGAGGAAACGGGCTTTCCAGCCGCATTCCCGATATTCGGCGGCGGGGTCGCTGTCGATGACGATGCCGGAACCGACACCGTATATGCCTTGATAGATGCCGTCTGAAAGCGGTGTGAGCGACAGGGTGCGGATGACGACGTTGAACGTGCCTTCAAACCCCAAGCCGCCGGAACACGGGTTCAAATAGCCGATGCTGCCCGTATAAAGCCCGCGCGGTTCGGTTTCGAGCGATTCGATAATCTGCATACTCATTTTTTTGGGCGCACCGGTGATGCTGCCGCAGGGAAAGGCGGCGCGGAGGATGTCGGCGGCGGTAATGTGCGGCAGGGCTTGGGCTTGGATGGTGCTGGTCATCTGCCAGACGCTGCCGAAACGCGATACTTTAAACGGCTCTGGCACGCATACTTTGCCGGTTCGGGCGATTTTGCCGAGGTCGTTACGCAGCAAATCGACAATCATCACGTTTTCGGCGCGGTTTTTCGGGTCGTTTTGCAACTCGGCGGCGCGGCGTTCGTCTTGCCCGTCGTCCAAAATCGGCGCGGTGCCTTTCATCGGCTCGGTGGCGACGATGCCGTCTGAAGCGATTTTGAGGAAGAGTTCGGGCGAAAAACACAGCGTCCACGCGGATTGCCCTTGTGCATCGGGCAGGTGGGACAAGACGGCATAGGGGACGGGTTGGCGCAGGCGGCGGTAGAGGCTGACGGGATTGCCGTAGGCTTGCAGGTGCAGGCGGGTGGTGTAGTTGATTTGATAGGTGTCGCCGCGCCGGATGGCTTCGTGGATTTGGCGGATGCGGTCGAGGTATTCGGTTTCGGATACGGAGGATTGCGGCGTGGAAATACCGGCGGGGATGCCGTCTGAATTTTGGGCAAGCCAGCTTTCGGCATCGGTGTCGACGCAGTCGGCAAACCAGTGCAGGGCAAGATTGCCGCCGCGTTCGGATTCAACCCCCATCAGCGGCAAACCGAATCCGTAGTCTGCAAACAACACCGAATGCAACCCTTTTTGCCAGCCCTTTTGCAGCACGCCGTCCAAAGCATCGAGTTCTTCAGGACGGAAAAAACGGCTTTCTATATGATTTTGGTAGCGTTTTGCGCGGCCGCTTACGGCATCGTCAAACAGGGCGAAATAAGGCATGGCAATCAGAGGCAAATGTTTTGATTATACGCTCTTTTTACACATATTTTCAGACGATTCGGCAAATATCGGCAAAATGTAATTTTATGTAGAGGATGCGTGCAACAAGGTGTAAAATTATGAAAACAAATTTCGATTTTCAACCTGAAATACAATAAGGAGACCTTTATGACAGACCACCAGCTGCAACCGTTTGAAAGTGTGGAATTGGGCGAAAAGCAAGATCAGCTCCAAGTATTTGAAAAAGCTGTTTTGGAACATGAAGGCAAAGGTTCTGCCGAAGATTCCGGCACAGCCCCGCTGCCCGAAAACTACCCCTACCGCAAACGTATGCGCCGCGCCGCCTACGAAGCCGAAAAAGCCAAACTGCAAATCGAGTTGCTGAAAGTGCAAAGCTGGGTTAAAGATTCCGGCCAGCGCATCGTCAGCCTGTTTGAAGGCCGCGACGCGGCAGGCAAGGGCGGCACCATCAAACGCTTTATGGAACATTTAAACCCGCGCGGCGCGCGCGTGGTTGCTTTGGAAAAACCGACCACTACCGAACGCGGACAATGGTATTTCCAACGCTACATCCAAAACCTGCCGACTGCGGGCGAAATGGTTTTCTTCGACCGTTCGTGGTACAACCGCGCCGGCGTGGAGCGCGTGATGGGCTTTTGCGAACCCAACGAATATATGCTCTTTATGCGCCAAACCCCCGAATTGGAACGTATGCTCGTCGCCAGCGGCATCCATCTGTTTAAATTCTGGTTCTCCGTATCCCGCGAAGAACAACTGCGCCGCTTCATCTCCCGCCGCGACGACCCCCTGAAACACTGGAAACTCTCCCCCGTGGACATCCAGTCGCTCGACCGCTGGGACGACTACACCGAAGCGAAAAACGCCATGTTCTTCCACACCCATACCGGCGACGCGCCTTGGGTCATCATCCGTTCCGACGACAAAAAACGCGCCCGTTTGAACTGTATCCGCTACTTCCTGCACCAGTTGGACTACCCGGGCAAAGACGTGAAAGCCATCGGCAAAGTGGATGAAAAAATCGTCCTCGTCCCCGATACGCGCTACAAAGACAAAAACATCGACCTCGGTCATGACTGATTACCGGTGAAGCAATAAAAATGCCGTCTGAACTTGAAATCGGGTTCAGACGGCATTTTCTATCGGGGTTTCAAAGCGGCATTAAATGTCGGTTTCCAGATAAACGACTTGGGTTTGCAGATATTCTTCCAAACCGTGTTTGCCGTCCGCGCCGCCGATACCGGATTTTTTCCAGCCTGCGTGGAAGCCTTGCATGGCTTCAAAGTTTTCGCGGTTGATGTAGGTTTCGCCGAATTGCAGGCGGCGGGTAACGTAGAAGGCTTCGTTTAAATTAGTCGTATAAACAGAACTGGTCAGACCAAACTCGCAATCGTTAGCCAGTGCGATGACTTGGTCGAGCGTGTCGAAAGCGGAAACAGGCAGAACGGGGCCGAAGGTTTCTTCTTTCATAATGTCCATACTGTTGTCGGTGTCGGTCAGCAGGGTCGGCTCGAAGAAATAGCCGCGTCCTTCGGCGCGTTTGCCGCCGCAAACCAGTTTCGCACCTTGTTTGACTGCCCGTTCCACTTTTTCGGCAACGGCTTTGACGGCGCGCTCTTCAATCAGCGGGCCCATTTCCAGCGCGCCGGCTTCGGCTTCGGCAGGGTTGCCGTAGCGCACGCCTTTCATCGCGGCGGTCATTTTTTCGATAAACGCGTCTTTCAGGCTGCTGTGGACATAGACGCGCTCGGCGCAGTTGCAGATTTGACCGGTGTTGCCGACGCGCGAAGCCAAGATGGATTTTACCGCCAAGTCTAAATCCGCGTCTTTCAAAACGATGGCAGGCGCTTTACCGCCGAGTTCCAGCGAAACTTTGGTGATGTTGGCGGAAGCGGCTTCCATCACTTGGCGGCCTGCTTCGACGGAGCCGGTCAGGCTGACCATATCGACTTGCGGATGGGCGGACAAGGCATTGCCGATTTCCGCGCCAGGGCCGTTCACTACGTTGAACACGCCTGCGGGCAATCCGACCGCATCGACGATTTCGGCGAAGATGTGGCAGTTGATCGGGGTTACGCTGCTGGGTTTGACGACGATGGTGTTGCCCGTTACCAAAGCGGGGCCCATTTTGCGGGCAATCAGGAAGAAGGGGAAGTTCCACGGCAAAATGCCGGCAATCACGCCCAGCGGACGTTTGAACAATAAAATATTTTCGCGCGGGCGGTCGCTTTGGATGATTTCGCCTTCGTAACGGCGTGCCCATTCGGCTTGGTAATCGAGATAGTCGGCAGTGAACATCACTTCCACGCGCGCCAAGTCTTTGGTTTTGCCGCCTTCGGCAACGATGGTGTCGGTCAGCTCGTCGGCGCGTCCGCGTATGCCTTGGGCGATTTTGCGCAAATACGCGCCGCGTTCGACCGCAGGCAGCCGCTCCCATGCCGGTTGCGCCGCACGCGCCGCCGCTACGGCGCGGTCAACGTCCGCCCTGCCGCCTTTGGGTTCGCGGGCGATGGTTTCTTCGGTGGACGGGTTCAATACGTCGCGCCATTCGCCGTCGAAGTCGTTTTCAAAGCGACCGTTGATATACATGGCCAATTGTTTCATTTCGGGTTCTCCAGTTTTGTAGTCGGATGTAGTTTTAGTTTATTCCCAAATAAATTGCCGTACAAGTTTCTTTACACGCGGATTTCGGGTTTCAAATCAAATGCGGCTTAGCGGTTTTCTTTTTTGGTTTCCGCCGGCGTGCTGCCGAAATATTGCCTGAATGCCTGGGTAAAGCTGGAAACGTGGCGGTAGCCGCACAAATACGCGGTTTCGCCCACGCTTTTACCCCCGTTTTGCAACAGGTAGAGCGCGTGCTGCATTTGTTTGTGGTGCAGCCACTCGCTTGCCGTAATGCCGAAATGGCCGCGCATACGGCGTTGCAACGTCCTTTCGCTGATGTTCAGCGCGTCTGTCAGCCGGTTGACTTGGTGTGCGCCGCCGTCGAACGCGGCATTCAGGGTGCGGCTGAAGTCTTCAGACGGCATAGCGTCTGCTTCCGCCGTTTGCCCCGCCGTCGGTCCGATGCCGTCTGAAACCGTGTCCCACAAATCCGACAGCAGCCGTAAAACGTCCGCCTCGCGGCGCAATGTTTCGCCCAAATGCCCCCTTGGGACGGCTTGTAGGCAGGATGCCGCCAAGCCGCGCAGGTTTGGGGGCAAATCCCATATCCTGACCGGCTCGCGGTAAAGCAGGGGTGCGAAACGCGCGTATTCCGGACGCAGCAGCCATTGTTCCATACCTTTAATGGTCATTTTGACCGTTTTGCCGCCGCGATAAAGATAGCGGCTGAACAGGACCTCTTCCCCGACAGCAATCAGAACGATCTTGCCGCAGTCCGCATCGATTTGAAAACGGCGGCGGTTGATGCCGAAGTCCAAAGAGCCTTCCAGCAAAAGTACGAACGACACATAAGGTTCGGCGAGGCGGCTGCTGCAAAAATCGCACCGTGCCGTTACCGTACCGCCATGTATGGAAAGGCCGTTGGACAGGATGTCGAAGCGGTAGCCGCCCTCCACATAGCTGCCGCCGCCGCTTTTGACCAGATTGACGAACCGGCTGCTGTTCAAATGTTCTGCTTTTTCCATAGTTTTCTGATAAAGGTTATCATTTGAAAGATAACATTTTTCGCCACAGCAAACAATCCGCCGCCGACAACGGCATTTTCACAACACCTGCCGCCCGGATGCCGTCTGAAAATTGCCCGTCTTCCCGATAAGCCTTAAAATACACGCCGTCAAACCTACCGGCCGCCCGTACATGAGCCCATCCCCCTTTATCGAAATGAAAGACGTTGCCTTCGCGTATGGCGACCGCCCGATTCTGAACGACATCAATTTCAGCATTCCGCAAGGCAATTTTGCCGCCGTGATGGGCGGTTCGGGCAGCGGCAAAACCACGCTGATGCGTCTGATTACGGGTCAGATTCGTCCGCAGTCCGGGCAGGTTTTGATTGAAGGACGGGATTTGGCGGGCTTTTCGGCTGACGAACTCTACGAACACCGCCGCCGTATGGGCGTGTTGTTCCAACACGGCGCGCTGTTTACCGATTTGTCGGTATTCGACAATATCGCTTTTCCGATGCGCGAACTGACGCAACTGCCGGAAGCGGTGATTCGAGATTTGGTTTTGTTGAAATTGAACGCGGTCGGGCTGCGCGGCGTGGAAAACCTGATGCCGTCCGAGTTGTCCGGCGGGATGTCGCGCCGCGTCGCGCTGGCACGCACAATCGCGCTCGACCCCGAAATTATGTTGTACGACGAACCGTTTACCGGCCTCGACCCGATTTCCTTGGGCGTGATTGCCCACTTGATCAGCCGCGTCAACAAGGCTTTGCGTTCGACCAGCGTTATGGTAACGCACGACATTGAAAAATCTTTGGAAATCGTCGATCAGGTGATTTTTTTGGCGCACGGCGAAATTATGTTTTCCGGCTCACCGCAGGAAATGCGCGAACTGGATTCGCCTTGGGTGCGCCAGTTTGTCGGCGGCTTGGCAGACGGCCCTGTGGCATACCGCTATCCGGCGCAAACGTCGTTGCAGCAGGATTTGCTCGGGTAAACGAGCCGGTGCCGTCTGAAACCGTTGAACCTTACACATAGAAATTTATGAACTTTATCCGTTCTGTCGGGGCGAAAACCCTCGGCCTTATTCAATCCCTCGGCAGTATTACGCTGTTTCTGCTGAACATTCTGGCGAAGTCCGGTACGGTTTTCGCCCGTCCGCGCCTGAGCGTGCGCCAAGTGTATTTTGCCGGTGTGTTGTCGGTGCTGATTGTTGCCGTTTCGGGGCTGTTCGTCGGTATGGTTTTGGGTTTGCAGGGTTATACGCAGTTGTCGAAATTCAAATCCGCCGATATTTTGGGCTATATGGTTGCGGCTTCGCTGTTGCGCGAACTGGGTCCAGTGTTGGCGGCGATTCTGTTTGCCAGCAGCGCGGGCGGTGCGATGACCAGCGAAATCGGTCTGATGAAAACGACCGAACAGCTCGAAGCGATGAACGTGATGGCGGTCAACCCCGTCGCCCGCGTGGTTGCGCCGCGCTTTTGGGCAGGCGTGTTTTCCATGCCGCTTTTGGCTTCGATTTTCAACGTGGCGGGCATTTTCGGCGCGTATCTGGTCGGAGTGAGCTGGCTGGGCTTGGACAGCGGCATTTTCTGGTCGCAAATGCAGAACAACATCACGATACATTACGATGTAATCAACGGTCTGATCAAATCCGCCGCGTTCGGCGTGGCGGTAACGCTGATTGCCGTGCATCAGGGCTTCCATTGCGTCCCGACTTCGGAAGGCATTTTGCGCGCCAGCACGCGCACGGTGGTTTCGTCCGCCCTGACGATTTTGGCGGTCGATTTTATATTGACCGCGTGGATGTTTACAGATTGACGGGCCGTCTGAAGACGAAACGCGGAACATCGGATATTCAAGGAACTTTAATGAAAAAGAACATATTGGAATTTTGGGTCGGACTGTTCGTCCTGATCGGCGCGGCGGCGGTTGCCTTTCTCGCTTTCCGCGTGGCGGGCGGCGCGGCGTTCGGCGGTTCGGACAAAACTTACGCCGTTTATGCCGATTTCGGCGACATCGGCGGTTTGAAGGTCAATGCCCCCGTCAAATCCGCAGGCGTATTGGTCGGGCGCGTCGGCGCTATCGGGCTTGACCCGAAATCCTATCAGGCGAGGGTGCGCCTCGATTTGGACGGCAAGTATCAGTTCAGCAGCGACGTTTCCGCGCAAATCCTGACTTCGGGACTTTTGGGCGAGCAGTACATCGGGCTGCAGCAGGGCGGCGACACGGAAAACCTTGCCGCAGGCGACACCATCTCCGTAACCAGTTCTGCAATGGTTCTGGAAAACCTGATCGGCAAATTCATGACGAGTTTTGCCGAGAAAAATGCTGACGGCGGCAATGCGGAAAAAGCCGCAGAATAAACATACACATCCACTTTCAGGAAAGACATCATGAAAAAATCCTCCTTCATCAGCGCATTGGGCATCGGTATTTTGAGCATCGGCATGGCGGTTGCCGCCCCTGCCGACGCAGTAAACCAAATCCGTCAAAACGCCACTCAAGTATTGAGCATCTTAAAAAACGGCGATGCAGGCACTGCCCGCCAAAAAGCCGAAGCTTATGCGACCCCTTATTTCGATTTCCAACGCATGACCGCATTGGCGGTCGGCAACCCTTGGCGCACCGCGTCTGACGCGCAAAAACAAGCGTTGGCCAAAGAATTTCAAACCCTGCTGATCCGCACTTATTCCGGCACGATGCTGAAATTCAAAAACGCGACCGTCAACGTCAAAGACAATCCCATCGTCAATAAAGGCGGCAAGGAAATCGTCGTCCGCGCCGAAGTCGGCATCCCCGGTCAGAAGCCCGTCAATATGGACTTCACCACCTACCAAAGCGGCGGTAAATACCGTGCCTACAACGTCGCCATCGAAGGCGCGAGCCTGGTTACCGTGTACCGCAACCAATTCGGCGAAATCATCAAGGCGAAAGGCGTGGACGGACTGATTGCCGAGTTGAAAGCCAAAAACGGCAGCAAGTAATCCATAAGCCATGCCGCCAGTCTGAAGGCGGCATGGATTTTTTCCTACCGAACACTATGCATACAGAACTCAACAACGGAACACTGCACATCGGCGGCGACATCACTGTCAAAACCCTGACTAGGGACGCATTTGAGCGTTTCCGGCAACAATGCCGTCTGAAAGAAACCATTGCCGTCGATTTCGGCGGTGTCAAACGTGCCGATTCCGCCTGCGTGTCGCTGCTGCTCGAAGTGCTGCGCGGCTGCAAAGGCAGCGTCAGGCTGACCGGCATTCCCGAATCCGTGCGCGCGCTGTCCGAACTGTACGAAATCAAAGACTGGTTGAAATCATGAAAAAAACCGCCTACGCCGCCCTCCTGCTGATCGGGTTCGCTTCCGCCCCTGCATTTGCAGAAACCCGCCCCGCCGACCCGTATGAAGGCTACAACCGCGCCGTCAGCAGGTTTAACGACCGGGCCGACCGCTACATTTTTGCCCCTGCCGCGCGCGGCTACCGCAAAGTTGCGCCGAAACCCGTCCGCGCCGGCGTGTCCAATTTTTTTAACAATCTGCGCGACGTGGTCAGCTTCGGCAGCAATATCTTGCGCTTGGACATCAAACGCGCAAGCGAAGACCTTGTCCGTGTCGGCATCAATACCACTTTCGGTTTGGGCGGGCTCATCGACATCGCCGGCGCTGGCGGCGTTCCCGACAATAAAAACACCTTGGGCGACACGTTTGCCTCGTGGGGATGGAAAAACAGCAATTATTTTGTGCTGCCCGTCTTAGGGCCGTCCACCGTCCGCGACGCGCTCGGCACGGGCATTACCTCCGTTTACCCGCCCAAGAATATCGTCTTCCGCACCCCTGCCGGGCGTTGGGGCACGGCTGCCGCCTCCGCCGTCAGTACGCGCGAAGGCCTGCTCGATTTGACCGACAGTCTGGACGAAGCCGCCATCGACAAATACAGCTACACGCGCGACCTCTATATGAAAGTCCGTGCGCGGCAGACCGGTGCAACACCTGCCGAAGGTACGGAAGATAACATCGACATCGACGAATTGGTCGAAAGTGCCGAAACCGGAGCGGCGGAAACTGCCGTTCACGAAGATTCCGTATCCGAAACACAGGCAGAAGCAGCAGGGGAAGCCGAAACGCAACCTGGAACACAACCCTAAAGCCATGCCGTCTGAAAATCCGTGTTCGGACGGCATTCCCTTTCGTCGGAACGGACAGTCCGAAACCACAGATTGGGCTATAATCCCTTTTTTGCGCATACCGCGCGACAGCAAAGGAAAAACCATGTACGAAGTCAACCGCAGCGTATTCGTCCTCATTCCACTCGAACCCTTCTGGAACTGGCTGCAAACCCTGCCGGGCAACCACCTCGACGGGCTGACCCTCGAAGACATCCAAGCCGATGCCAATTCCTACCTTGTCCGCCCGTGCGAAACTGCCGACGAAGTATGGGATGAAATCGAGGCGCGTTTTGAAGATATTTTTGCCGCCGAACTTGCCGACTGGTGCGAAGACGAACGCGAGTGGCCTGCGCTCGATGCCGACATTTTCAACGAATGGTTCGACATCCAGCTTTCTACCGTCATCACCGACCTCGAACACGAACCGCTTGCCCGCGAAGCCTTCCAACCCATTAACTTGAACTGATGAAGCTGACCGTCCGCAATTACCATCTCGACGGCTACGGCCATGTCAACAATGCGCGCTACCTCGAATTCCTCGAGGAAGCGCGCTGGGCGTTTTTCGAGGAGCGCGGACTGCTGCACGAGTTGGCAGGCCTCATACTGATTGTCGCCCGCATCGACATCCGATACAGCCGTCCCGCCGTCGAAGGCGACGTATTGCAGTTTTCATGCCGTCTGAAAACCCCGGGTACGCGCCGCATTGTGCTGACCCAGAAGATTACACTGCCAAACGGCAAAACCGCCGCAGAAGCCGACATCACCCTGATGCCCGTCCACGCCGCCACACAACGCACCGTCAGCCTGCCCGCCACCCTTGCCCGCGCATTGGAAGCCTTGTCCGAATGAAAAAAATACTCACCGCCGCCGCCGTCGCACTGATCGGCATCCTCCTTGCCATCGTCCTCACCCCCGACAGCAAAACCGCGCCCGCCTTCTCCCTGCCCGACCTGCACGGAAAAACCGTTTCCAACGCCGACCTGCAAGGCAAAGTAACCCTGATTAATTTTTGGTTTCCCTCCTGTCCGGGTTGTGTGAGCGAAATGCCCAAAGTCATCAAAACGGCAAACGACTACAAAAATAAAGATTTCCAAGTCCTCGCCGTTGCCCAGCCCATCGATCCGATAGAAAGCGTCCGCCAATATGTCAAAGACTACGGTTTGCCGTTTGCCGTCATGTATGATGCGGATAAAGCCGTCGGACAGGCGTTCGGCACACAGGTTTATCCAACTTCCGTCCTTATCGGCAAAAAAGGAGAAATTCTCAAAACTTATGTCGGCGAACCCGATTTCGGCAAACTCTACCAAGAAATCGATACCGCGCTGGCACAATAGCGCGTTTGCATTCATGCTTTCAGACGGCATTTAATCATCCAGCAGATTCTTTTTCACCACTGCCGGATTGCCTGCCGCCAAAGAGTAGGGCGGAATGTCTTTTGTAACCACCGCGCCTGCGCCCACGACCGAACCGCGTCCGACGGTTACGCCCGCCATCACAATTACCCTGCGCCCCAGCCAGACATCGTCCTCCAACGTAATCGGACGGATTTCCGTGTAGCCCTCAAAGCGTTTGTTTTCACGGTCAAACTTGTGGTTGGTCGAATAGAACAGGCATTCCGGCCCCATCATCACATTTTTGCCAACCACCAGCCCACGGCAGATTTCACAGTTTACCCCGATACCGGAACCATCGCCCAAAACCGTATCCGGAAACACATAGGCACCGCGTTCGATATTGACCCCGCGTCCGATATGCGGAGAAACCCGCCGTGCCAGAAATATGCGTACGCTTTTGCCGATGATGCCGATGCCGCGCATATGAGACGGCGGCAATAGGGAACCGGCAAAGCGCAGCAGCAGGGAAAAAAACTTCACCCTCATAAAACTTCCTTCAGAGTAACCTTTTTGCATTTTATCGAATATCCTCTTGACGAAACAACAGAAAATAGCGAGAATGCCGAGCTTGTCTGAAGCATAGGTACATCCCCTATGCCCGCTTTTTTGAAAGGAAATCAAATGAAACAAGGTATTCACCCGAACTACCACGAAGTTAACGTTACCTGCTCTTGCGGCAACAAATTTGTAACTAAATCCGCGATGGAAAAAGAAAACTTCAACATCGAGGTTTGCTCCCTGTGCCACCCGTTCTATACCGGCACCCAAAAAATCGTCGATACCACCGGTCGCGTGGACAAATTCAACAACAAATTCGGTAACCTGTTCAAACGCTGATAGCCGATTTGCAAAAAGACTGCCCCGTGCAGTCTTTTTTGTTGCCGGTCTTTTTATGTCTGATGCCGTCTGAAGCAGTCTCTGCACGACCTTTGTGCGAATATTTGCTACACTTGGCAATCCGTCCATTTCTTCTCACGCTTATGCTGACCTATACCCCGCCTGATGCCCGCCCGCCCGCCAAAACCCACGAAAAACCGTGGCTGCTGCTGTTGATGGCGTTTGCCTGGCTGTGGCCCGGCGTGTTTTCCCACGATTTGTGGAATCCTGCCGAACCTGCCGTCTATACCGCCGTCGAAGCACTGGCAGGCAGCCCCACCCCCTTGGTTGCCCATCTGTTCGGTCAAACTGATTTCGGCATACCGCCCGTGTATCTTTGGGTTGCCGCCGCGTTCAAACATTTGCTGTCGCCGTGGGCTGCCGACCCGTATGATGCCGCACGCTTTGCAGGCGTGTTTTTCGCCGTTGTCGGACTGACTTCCTGCGGCTTTGCCGGTTTCAACTTTTTGGGCAGACACCACGGGCGCAGCGTCGTCCTGATTCTTATCGGCTGTATCGGGCTGATTCCGGTTGCCCATTTCCTCAATCCCGCTGCCGCCGCCTTTGCCGCCGCCGGACTGGTGCTGCACGGCTACTCGCTGGCACGCCGGCGCGTGATTGCCGCCTCTTTCCTGCTCGGTACGGGCTGGACGCTGATGTCGCTGGCGGCAGCTTATCCGGCAGCATTTGCCCTGATGCTGCCCCTGCCCGTGCTGATGTTTTTCCGTCCGTGGCAAAGCAGGCGTTTGATGTTGACGGCAGTCGCCTCGCTTGCCTTTGCCCTGCCGCTTATGACCGTCTATCCCCTGCTGTTGGCAAAAACGCAGCCCGCGCTGTTCGCGCAATGGCTCGACTATCACGTTTTCGGTACGTTCGGCGGCGTGCGGCACATTCAGACGGCATTCAGTTTGTTTTACTATCTGAAAAACCTGCTTTGGTTCGCACTGCCCGCGCTGCCGTTGGCGGTTTGGACGGTTTGCCGCACGCGCCTGTTTTCAACCGATTGGGGGATTTTGGGCGTTGTGTGGATGCTTGCCGTTTTGGTGCTGCTTGCCGCCAATCCGCAGCGTTTTCAGGACAACCTCGTTTGGTTGCTGCCGCCGCTTGCCCTGTTCGGCGCGGCGCAACTGGACAGCCTGAGGCGCGGCGCGGCGGCGTTTGTCAACTGGTTCGGCATTATGGCGTTCGGACTGTTTGCCGTGTTCCTGTGGACGGGCTTTTTCGCCATGAATTACGGCTGGCCCGCCAAGCTTGCCGAACGCGCCGCCTATTTCAGCCCGTATTACGTTCCCGACATCGATCCCATTCCGATGGCGGTTGCCGTACTGTTCACACCCTTGTGGCTGTGGGCGATTACCCGCAAAAACATACGCGGCAGGCAGGCGGTTACCAACTGGGCGGCAGGCGTTACCCTGACCTGGGCTTTGCTGATGACGTTGTTCCTGCCGTGGCTGGACGCGGCGAAAAGCCACGCGCCCGTCGTCCGGAGTATGGAGGCATCGCTTTCCCCGGAATTAAAACGGGAGCTTTCAGACGGCATCGAGTGTATCGGCATAGGCAGCGGCGACCTGCACACGCGGATTGTTTGGACGCAGTACGGCACATTGCCGCACCGCGTCGGCGATGTACAATGCCGCTACCGCATCGTCCACCTGCCCCAAAACGCGGATGCGCCGCAAGGCTGGCAGACGGTTTGGCAGGGTGCGCGCCCGCGCAACAAAGACAGTAAGTTCGCATTGATACGGAAAATCGGGGAAAATATATTAAAAACAACAGATTGAGCCGAATTTCTGGATTAAGTGCCGGAAATCGCGTACAATTGCGCGATTAAACCTTTATATAGTGGATTAACAAAAATCAGGACAAGGCGACGAAGCCGCAGACAGTACAGATAGTACGGAACCGATTCACTTGGTGCTTCAGCACCTTAGAGAATCGTTCTCTTTGAGCTAAGGCGAGGCAACGCCGTACTGGTTTTTGTTAATCCACTATAAATCAGCCGTTTTGCAGGCATCACACAGGAGCGACAATTATTATGATGACCCTCTATTCCGGCATTACCTGCCCCTTCAGCCACCGCTGCCGCTTCGTTTTGTACGAAAAAGGTATGGATTTTGAAATCAAAGACGTCGATATTTACAACAAGCCCGAAGACCTCGCCGTCATGAACCCGTACAACCAAGTCCCCGTGCTGGTCGAGCGCGATTTGGTGCTGCACGAGTCCAACATCATCAACGAATACATTGACGAACGCTTCCCCCATCCGCAGCTTATGCCCGGCGATCCCGTTATGCGCGGTCGGGGGCGGCTGGTGCTGTACCGTATGGAAAAAGAATTGTTCAACCACGTCCAAGTTTTGGAAAACCCCGCCGCCACCAACAAGGAACAGGCAAAAGCGCGCGAAGCCATCGGCAACGGTCTAACCATGCTTGCCCCTTCGTTCAGCAAAAGCAAATACATCCTCGGCGAAGATTTTTCTATGATTGATGTCGCCCTTGCCCCGCTGCTGTGGCGGCTCGACCACTACGATGTCAAACTGGGCAAAAGTGCCGCGCCGCTGCTCAAATACGCCGAGCGCATCTTCCAGCGCGAAGCCTTTATCGAAGCACTGACACCCGCCGAAAAAGCCATGCGCAAATAAGCTCGGAATGCTTGCAAAACCCGCCGTTTTGCAAGCATTTTCACATTCAGGCACACCACACGGAACCCATTATGCCCACTTCCACCAAACCCTACATCCTCCGCGCACTTTGCGAATGGTGCAGCGACAACAGCCTCACGCCGCACATTCTTGTCTGGGTCAACGAACACACGCGCGTTCCCATGCAGTACGTCCGCGACAACGAAATTATGCTCAACATCGGCGCGATCGCTACGCAAAACCTTCAAATCGACAACGATTGGATCAATTTTTCCGCCCGCTTCGGCGGACAGGCGCACGACATATGGATACCTGTCGGACACGTCCTCAGCCTTTTCGCACGGGAGACCGGCGAAAGTATGGGGTTTGAATTGGAGGAGTACCGCCCCGATACGCCGCCTGAAAACACTTCTGCCGAAACCGCGCCCCGACCGGCCAAAAAAGGCTTGAAATTGGTCAAATAAATCTATGCCGTCTGAACGGAATCGTGTTTCAGATGGCATTTTGTCCGATGGGGCGCAAACGGAATCCGTTTATCGGCAAAACCCGTTTCGGTGCATCGAAACTGTGTTGCCCCTGCCGATTCGATATTGGGATATTGAAAATGCCGTCTGAACCTACGATATGGGGTTCAGACGGCATTTTGTCCGATATTCGGGCAATCAGGCGGTTAGTACGGCTTTCAGGATTTTGTTGACTTCGCCCATATCGGCTTTGCCGGAAAGTCGGGTTTTCAACAGCCCCATCACTTTGCCCATATCCGCCATACCTGCCGCGCCGGTTTCGGCAACGGCGGCATCGACCGCAGTACGGATTTCTCCGGCGGAGAGCATTTGGGGAAGGTAGCGGTGCAGTACGTCGATTTCGGCGTTTTCTTTGTCTGCCAAATCCTGACGGCCGGCTTCAGTGTAGATTTTCGCGCTGTCTTTGCGCTGTTTGACCATTTTGGTCAGGATGGCGGTGATTTTGGCATCGTCGGCTTCGGTGCGTTCGTCCACTTCAAACTGTTTGACGGCGGCATTGATGAGGCGGATGGTGCCGAGGGAAACTTGGTCTTTGGCGCGCATCGCGGTTTTCATGTCTTCGGTAAGGCGGATTTTCAGGCTCATGATGTCCTCGCTGGGATGTCGGATGGAAACGGCGGGTTTCGATGCCGTCTGAAAAGCAAAACACACCGCAGAGCAGGTCTTGCGGTGTGTCCTCATATCACAGGGCTGACCTGTAATCTGTACTGCTTGGATGTTTAGTACATTTTGGGCGGCAGTTGTTGGCTGCGCAGGCGTTTTTGCAGGCGTTTTACGGCTGCCGCTTTTTTGCGTTTGCGTTCGGTAGTCGGTTTTTCGTAGGCTTCGCGGGCGCGCAGCTCGGTCAGCAGGCCGGTTTTTTCTACGGCGCGTTTGAAACGGCGCATAGCGACTTCAAATGGTTCATTCTCTTTTACGCGGATTGCAGGCATTTTATTTCCTTTAATAAATTCGGTTGTTTCATCTGCCCATCATATCGGTGGAAAGGGTAGGGCAGACGGTGTTGAAGGTTTACCGTATCGCTGTGCCTTGCGGCGGCGGGATACGCGCCGTGACGGAAACATCACCTCCTAACGGGTCGGCTTGTGCCGTGTCAAGCTGCTTGAAAAAGCAGGAAAAACAATTTTCGGATTGTCTTATATTTATGGTTCGCCGTCAATGCCGTTCGGGATAAAAATGCCGTCTGAAAGACCGGGCGGGTTTCAGACGGCATCGGTACGTCAGCGGGCGGGAACAATGCCCATACGCTGTTTGAGCGGGATGTGCGGCGCGCCGAAGAGGCTGGCGTAGTAGGCGGCATTGGTCATTACTTTTTTGACATAGTCGCGCGTTTCGGAAAACGGGATGGTTTCGGCATATACCGCACCCTCAAGGGGGATATCCGCCTGCCATCGGCGCGCCCTTCCGGGGCCGGCGTTATAGCCTGCGGTGGCGAGAACTTCGTTGTTTTGCAGGCGGCGTTTGGTGTCCGCCATATACCACGTCCCCATACGGATATTACCGTCGGCGGTGTAAAGTTGTGCGGCATCCATACCGATTTTGCCGGCGATTTCGCGCGCGGTGGCAGGCATAACCTGCATCAGCCCCTGCGCGCCTACGCCGGATTGCGCGCCCATGACGAAACGGCTTTCTTGACGAATCAGACCGTAAACCCACGCCGGATCGACATTAACATTTTGCGCGTGGCGGATTACCGTGTCTTTAAACGGCGAAATATAGCGCAATGTGTAGTTGAGTTTGCGGTCGGTGCGTTCCGCGCTGTTGACCGCCATATCGTAAAAACCGTGGTCGAACGCGGTTTGCGCGGCGGTCAGCAGCTTGTCTTCGTCGAAGCCGCGTGTGGCAAAACGCCATTCCGCCTGAGCCTGACGGCGCATTTTCGCATCGCCGGTGGTTCGGCTGTTTTGGAATAGCACCAGCGCGCGTTTGACTGCGCCGTCTTCCGCCATACGGAGGACGCTGTTTGTGTCGGCATCAGGTACATTGTTGCGCGTATCGATTTTGCGCCCCAACTCTTCCCCTGCCAGTACGGCATAAAAATTCCTGCCTGTCGCTGCCGCCTGTTTGTAGAGTTTTTCCGCCTCTTGCGTGTTGCCCGTTGCGGCGCGGCTGCGTGCCAGCCAGTAGAGCCAGGTCGGGCTTTTTTGCAGTTTTTCGGGCATATGCGAGATAACGGAGGCCAGCTCGTCCCAACGTCGGGCGCGCAAGGCGGCGCGGGCGTACCATTCGATTTGGTCGTCGGTCAGTTGGCGGCGGTCGGAAACTTTGCCGTAATAGTCCAAGGCGGCAGGCACATTGAGGCTTTGCGACTGATAATGCCCCAATACGCCCCACGCGAAACTGCGTTGTTCGGGGCTTAAACCGCTTTCCATTTCGGACAGCAGGGCGGCGGCATTCGGCGATTTACGCGCCTCTTTGCCGATGACGTTCAACAGGGCGTATTCGCGCGAACCTTGTGTGCTGCCGTCAAACGAGCTGCCCAATGCGGCGGCAAGGTTGCGTGCGTCTGTGGTTTGGCTGTTGGCCAACAGTCCGCGCACGCGCCTCCAGGCATTGTTGCCGTCCAACAAGCCGGATGCGGCTGCCTGTTCCAACAGTTTGGTGCAGCCCGAAGGCAGTTTGCCCGTATTTTTGACCAGTTCGGCGGTACGCGTATAGTCGTTGCGGTTCGAATCGGCGTAGCATTCGACTTCTTGGGCGCGCCCTTCAGGTTTGAGTTTGGCATATTCCTGTGCAAACAGCGTCCACTGTTTGCGTGCGCCCAAAGACTTCAGCCACTCGTTGCGGACATTTTCCGCCATCGCGCTGTCGCCGGCGTTTTCCAAATAGGCGGCGACTGCCGCATCGTTTTTCTGTTTCACTGCATCCAGTGCGGACGGGTAGCTGCCGTAATCTGCCAGCGTTTTTCCTTCGGGTTCGGCAGGGCGGGTGGGAACGCTTGCCGAAAGACCGGCAGTTTCTATATTGTCTGCCGGGGTCTTGCCGCCGGGCGCGTTTGTCGAAGAACACGCGGCAAGCACCAGGGCCGCCAGCAGCGGCAGGGAATGCTTCATAGAGGGTAGGTACATCGGATTTCCTTAAGAATCGGAACCCTGAACGGTCAGGGTTGGAAAAGACAAAATGCCGTCTGAACAGGCGTTTGCCCGAATTATATGCCGAAACTGCACCGCCTTTGGAATGTTTCCGACATAATTTATAGTGGATTAAATTTAAACCAGTACAGCGTTGCCTCGCCTTGCCGTACTATCTGTACTGTCTGTGGCTTCGTCGCCTTGTCCTGATTTTTGTTAATCCACTATATATTTTTCAATTATTTGCCGTTTGGGTGCGAACCGCTGCCTTTGCCCGTTTCAGACGGCATTGTCCGAAATGGTTGCCCGCTTCCTACTTTATTGACAAAAAAACGCTTTCCCGATAATATCCTACGAAAATTAACCTGCCGATTTGACACAGCTTGCGGGCATAACAGCTAAAGCGTTCCGACAATTTCAGCTTTATCTTCCGTGCCCGTTGTGTCTGACATCGGGCTTTGTTTTATGGGAAAGACAATGATTATTTTGGACAAGGTTTCCAAGCATTACCAAACGCGCGACAAGACCCGTTTTGCCGCCGTCGAGCCGACCAGCCTCGAAATCCGCGACGGCGAAATCTTCGGGCTGATGGGCTATTCCGGCGCGGGCAAATCCACCCTGTTGCGACTGATTAACCTGTTGGAACGTCCCGACAGCGGCAAGGTCAACGTCTGTGGACAAGAGCTGACCGCGCTCGATGCCGCCGCATTGCGCCGGGCGCGGCAAAATATCGGTATGGTGTTCCAGCAGTTCAACCTGTTGAACAACCGCACCGTCGCCGGCAACGTCGCCTTCCCATTGGAAATCGCCGGATGGCCGTCTGAAAAAATCAAAGCGCGCGTTGCCGAATGCCTCGAAATCGTCGGACTGACCGAACGCGCCGGCCACTACCCCGCCCAACTCTCCGGCGGGCAGAAACAGCGTGTCGGCATCGCCCGCGCGCTCGCGCCCAAGCCGCAAGTCATCCTCGCCGACGAACCCACTTCCGCCCTCGATCCCGCCACCACGCGCAGCGTCTTGGAATGTTTGGAAGACATCAACAAACGCTTCAACGTAACCATCGTCATCGTAACCCACGAAATGAGCGTCATCAGACGACTGTGCGACCGCGCCGCCCTCTTGGACAAAGGCAAAGTCGTCGAAATCGTCGAAGTACGCGGCAACCAAATCCACGCCCAATCGGAAATCGGGCGCGAACTCATCAGAGAGGACTGAAATGGCAGACCAGACCTTCCAACAAGCTGTTTCCAACATCATCGGTATGAAAGGCGAAATCGTCCGCGCCTTGGGCGAAACCTTCGTGATGGTCGGCTTGTCCACCACATTCGCCGTCGTTTTCGGCACGCTGCTGGGCGTGTTGCTCTTCGTAACCTCCAGCCGCCAACTGCATTACAACAAGCCGGTAAATTTCCTGCTTGACAACCTCGTCAACCTCATGCGCGCCTTCCCCTTCGTCATTTTGATGATTGCGATGATACCCGTCACCCGCGCCATCGTCGGCAGCACCATCGGTCCGGTTGCCGCCTCGCTGGTGTTGAGCGTGTCAGGATTGTTTTACTTCGCCCGTTTGGTGGAACAAAACCTGCGCGAAGTCCCCAAAGGCGTGATTGAAGCCGCCGCCGCGATGGGTGCGCCTCCGGTTGCCATCGTCCGCAAAGTCCTCTTAAACGAAGCGCGCGCGGGCATGGTTTCCAGCATTACTGTGCTTGCCATCGGGCTTTTGTCATACAGCGCGGCGGCAGGCATGATAGGCGGCGGCGGCTTGGGCGACCTCGCCATCCGCTACGGCTACTACCGCTACCAAACCGAAGTCATCGTCTTCATCGTCGCCCTCCTCGTGTTGCTGGTCATCCTGATTCAAAGCACCGGCAACGCGTTGGCGCGGAAACTCGACAAACGTTAAACCCGAATGCCGTCTGAACGCCAAAACCTCCACCGCTATCCCAAAAATGCTATAAAATCCCACTTCTCACGGCAAATGCCGTCTGAACGCCGAATCCGGACGGCAGGGTTTCCTGCCCGTCATTTTTGTTTGAAACCGCCACAACATCAGGAGAAAATATGAAAACCTTCTTCAAAACCCTTTCCGCCGCCGCACTCGCGCTCATCCTCGCCGCCTGCGGCGGTCAAAAAGACAGCGCGCCCGCAGCCTCTGCCGCCGCTCCTTCTGCCGACAACGGCGCGGCGAAAAAAGAAATCGTCTTCGGCACGACCGTCGGCGACTTCGGCGATATGGTCAAAGAGCAAATCCAACCTGAGTTGGAGAAAAAAGGCTACACCGTCAAACTGGTTGAATTTACCGACTATGTGCGCCCGAATCTCGCGCTGGCGGAGGGCGAATTGGACATCAACGTCTTCCAACACAAACCCTATCTTGACGACTTCAAAAAAGAACACAATCTGGACATCACCGAAGCCTTCCAAGTGCCGACCGCGCCTTTGGGGCTGTATCCGGGCAAACTGAAATCGCTGGAAGAAGTCAAAGACGGCAGCACCGTATCCGCGCCCAACGACCCGTCCAACTTCGCACGCGCCTTGGTGATGCTGAACGAACTGGGTTGGATCAAACTCAAAGACGGCATCAATCCGCTGACCGCATCCAAAGCCGACATCGCGGAAAACCCGAAAAACATCAAAATCGTCGAGCTTGAAGCCGCGCAACTGCCGCGCAGCCGCGCCGACGTGGATTTTGCCGTCGTCAACGGCAACTACGCCATAAGCAGCGGCATGAAGCTGACCGAAGCCCTGTTCCAAGAACCGAGCTTTGCCTATGTCAACTGGTCTGCCGTCAAAACCGCCGACAAAGACAGCCAATGGCTTAAAGACGTAACCGAAGCCTACAACTCCGACGCGTTCAAAGCCTACGCGCACAAACGCTTCGAGGGCTACAAATACCCTGCAGTATGGAATGAAGGCGCAGCCAAATAAGGCAGTCGTATAAGGAGCTGTTCATGCTATCCCAGAACAAATTACCGATGAAGTAGTTGATATGGTTACTAGAATCATCAATGAAATTGCTATTTGCTCTAAACGAATTGAAACAACTCTTGAAGTTACTCAAAAATTACTCTACAAACGTTTTCCTGTTCAAATTCTGATTGGAAAAATTGGAAAAAAACGATTAGGCAAATTGCTATCTAAATGGTTTGAAAGTATTTACAGGAATTTTGCCACTCGCGCGTGTACAAATACTGCTGCCGCTCGTTAGCGCTCACCTGTTACAATCGCCCTAATGGGATTGTAAAATTTATCCCTACGCAAATTCTGCGTAGGGATTTTTTGAATTATTTTATTGAAGAAACAAAATGGAACTATGGAAAGCTATTTGGCACACTGTCTTTGATTTTTTTAGTGAACTTTTTGATGAAAAACCGTGGCAAGAGAAAGATACAAAAAGTAAATTAAAAATACTAGGTGCATTATTGCTAGGTGCTATATTAACTTTTATCTTTTATCTTTTATCTTTTATCTTTTATCTTTTATCTTTTATCTTTTATCTTTTATCTTTTATCT